>JAYVRT010000887.1:0-3686 GCA_043776025.1 Archangiaceae bacterium
CCGAGCACGAAGCTCGCCGCGCGCGGCAGCGGGGTGATCACCCCCAGCCGGGTGACCTCGCGGGCGTTGACCGAGTCGACCCCCAGCAGCAGCGCCCCAAGCCGGAAGAAGAAGAACTCCTTCTCGGGCTGCTCCACCCGCGGCACCGCCTTCTCCGGGGCCTGGCCCAACGCGCGCTGAAGAGGAGTCGGGTCCAAAGAGACTCACAATCTGAAACCGCTAAAGCTGACGGTCAAGGAAAGCTGTTAGAAGATGGCCGCCATGGCAGCCCGTGTGCTGGTGATCGACGACAGCCCGATGATCGTCGACTTGCTCGTCAAAGCGCTGAGCGCCGCTGGGATCGCGGCCGAGGCAGCCTCGGACCTCGCTACCCTCGATGCCGCGCTCAGCATCGGCCACCACGAGTTGGTGCTGGTCGACGTCAACATGCCCGAGATGTACGGCGACGACGTCGTCGAGTTCCTCCGCGCCCAGCGCAAGCTCACCTGCAAGCTCTACCTCTACTCGGACATTCCGGAAGAGGAGCTGCAGGCCAAGGTCGAGCGCAGCGGCGCCGACGGCTACATCTGCAAGAGCTCCGGCCTCGACGGCGCGGTCGCCGAGGTCAACAGTGTCCTGAACCACAACCCCAAGGCCCGGGGAAAACGGGTGCTGGTGGTGGACGACAGCGAGGCCACCGCCCGCCTGCTGCAGGCCGAGCTGTCCGCCAAGGGCTTCGAGGTCTCGACCGCCGACAGCGCCGACGCCGCGACGCGGATCATCCTGAAGAAGAAGACCCGCCCCGACCTGGTGCTGCTCGACGTGCGGATGCCCAACATCAACGGCGAGCAGTTCTGCCGCTTCATCAAGAGCAACGCGCTCTTCGCCGGGATCAAGGTGCTGCTGTGCTCGGCGGAGAACGAGGTCGAGCTCAAACGGATCGTCCGCGACGCAGGGGCCGACGGGTACGTCACCAAGGACTCGCTGATCGCCCGCGTCATCCTCGACGAGCTCGAGAAGCGCTGACCGGGCCTCGGCCGGACGCGCTTGGCTGTTGTGCTTTCGGACAGTTTGCGCTGATTTCGAATTATTTTGCCTGTTTACGCGCCTGATTCCAGCGCCGGTGGGTCATTGAAGGGTCAGTCGGGGCGCAGTGCGTCAAGCCGTTTGACGTTAGACCGTTAGTCATTTGAACGCTTTAGGCTACAACTGGGGTTGGCCCGACACCTGCTCTAGCGCCGACTGGAATGTACACAGTCCGGCCCGGAGACAAGCTGAGCGCGATTGCCTACCGGTACGGGGTGCCAGTGGCCAGCCTGCTCGCGGCCAACCCCGCGGTGAAGAGGCTGACCGCCGGCCAGTCGCTGGTGATCCCCGGGCAGCGGGACTCCTTCGACGCCGCCGCTCCCCGGACGGGAGCGATCGCACTCCAGCGCGGAGCGACCGGCTCGGCGGTGGTCGCCCTGCAGAAGCGCCTGGTGGCGCGCGGTTTCCTCGCGGCTTCCGGCTTCGCCAGCGGTCCGGGCGTCTACGGCCCGCGCACCGAAGCGGCGGTTCGATCTTTTCAAGCGGCACGGGCGCTCCCGGTGACGGGCGTCGCCGGTGCGCAGACGCTCGCCGCGCTGGCGACCGATTCTTTTGTGGCTCCCCGTGCGGCCGTGCGCCGCGACTGGGACGACGAGGTGACCGCTCCATTGGGTCCGCCCGCCGGGGAGGCGTTCGCCTTCTAGCCACACGACTGTCAGAGACTGGAATTGGTCTGGTCTCGAGCGGGCCTCTCGCTTTCCCCCTTTGGCGAGAGGCCCGTTTATTTTTCTGCCCGCGGCCTGGCGCGTTCACCCAGGCCGCGGGCAAAGTTGCCGATCACCAGCCCCGGCCGAGCTTCCTTCAGCTCCCGAAGCAGCTGGCCGATGCCGATCGGCTCACCGCCAGCGCCGCGGCCGTCGGCAACCTCGATGTACTGGAGCGGATCGATCGCCAGGCTGCGGGTCTGCACCTGGTCGACGCGGTACTTCTTCACCAGCCGCTTGAGCGCGTCGGCCTCGCCGCGGCGGTCGGTGACGCCGGGGAACAGCAGCAGGTTGAGCGCGAGGTAGGCGCCCCGGTCGCGGCTGAGCGCGATCGACGCCTCGACGTCGTCCCAGCCGTAGCGATCCGGTTTGTAGTAGGCGGCGTAGAGCTCGGGGTGCGCGGAGTTGAGCGAGACCCGCACCGCGTCGAGGCCGGCGTCGTAGAGCGCCGCCAGCCCCTGGGTCAGCGAGGCGTTGGTGTTGATGTTGATCGACCCCCTCTGGGTGCGCGCGCGGATCCAGGTGATCGCCTCGGCGATCTGCCGCCAGCGGGTCAGCGGCTCACCTTCGCAGCCCTGGCCGAAGCTGATCATCGTCCGGCCCGGGGCATGCTCGAGGTGAAACAACCCGACCTGGCCCATCGCCTCGGCGCTGACGCCGTCCTCCATCCGCTGGTGCGACGAGGGGGGGCCGTCGGCCGGCTGCTCGGAGATGCACCCGACGCAGGCGGCGTTGCACATCGTCGAGGCGGGGATCGCGCCCTCGTCGCGGCAATAGAAGACGTTCTGGCTGGTGAAGCAGCGGTACACGAGCGCGCAGGTCTTCAGCTGCTCCAGCACCCGATTGCCCGGAAAGCGCTTGAGGTGGGCCGCCACCTTCGCCTTGATCTCCGGGGTCGAGTACTGGGCGGGGGTCCAGTGCTGCCGGCGATCGGTGTGCAGCGCCCAGGTGACGGCTTGCTCCCCGTCCCACGCCGCGGCGCAGTAGGCCCACTGGGGGAGAATCGGCCCGTCGCCCTTGACCTCTCCCGGCAGGAAGGTGCGGGTGTAGCCAGGCGGCACCAGCGCGCCGACCGCGTGAGGAGCGAAGCTCTTCCCGCCGAGCGCAAACTCCCGAACCAGCTCCAGCTCGCCGGTGTCGGGGTTGACGCCCACGGGAACGCGCCCGGGCAGGTGGACCAGCTTCGCCGCCGGCGGCAACGGAATCGGCCGGCCGTGCGCGGGCAGCAGGGTGTCGCCGCTGCGCACCGTGGCGAGGAGGAAGGGGTGCTCCATCACCCTGCCCTTCGGATCCGCCAACAGCAGCCGCAGTGTCATCGTGTTTCTTCAGTTACCATCGAACCCTTCCGCCCGGCCAGACGTCGAAAGGATTGATGCTCCCCCTCTTGTTGCTCTTCGGTGCCACGCACCAGCTGAAGATCCTCGCCTCGGTGGACGGCGCGACGGCGCGGGCCGGGTGGGTCTACGCCCGCGCGGGGCAGAAGGTGGTCCTGGTCGCCGACGCTCCGTCCGACTCCGTCGAATCGCTCCACTGGTTCAAGCTCGAGGTGGCGGTCGAGTCGGTGGACAACACCCAGCCGAAGTTCCACTTCGCGGCCATCGACTACCGCGAGGTCGAGCTCGATGCTTGCCGGGGCAAGGCCCGCTGCCCCGCCGACGTGACCCCGACGGTGTTGCCGAAGGTCGAGCAGCTGCCCGGGGTGGGGACGATGGCGTTCGTCCTCAAGGCGATCCCCCCCGAGGGCAAGGCGCGGTCGACGCCCGGCCTCGAGGCGGTGAAGTACGGCGGCCTGACGCCCGAGGTGATGCGGGTCACGCTGCGCCGCGACGACAGCTACCTCGGCTACGTCAGTGAGCTGATCAACACCCCCTACATCTTCGGCAGCGCCGGCCCCGACGGCCGCAACCAGAGCGACCT
>JAYVRT010000888.1:0-3680 GCA_043776025.1 Archangiaceae bacterium
GGCGACAACGACATCGAGATCGTCGACGCGCAGAAGGCGGCGCAGGCGACCGAGGTCAAGCCGACCGTCGCCGCGACCGACGAGGCCGAGGGCGAGAAGGCGAAGGAAGAAGAAGAGGAAGAGAAGGAAGAGGAAGAGCCCGGCGGCAAGAGCAACGACCCGGTTCGCCTCTACCTGCGCAAGATGGGCTCGGTCTCGCTGCTGACCCGCGAGGGCGAAGTCGAGATCGCCAAGCGGATCGAAGAGGGCGAGAAGGAAGTGATGCGCTCGCTGCTGGCCTGCAAGGTCGCGGTGAACGAGCTGATCGAGATCGGCGCCAAGCTCAAGGCCGGCAAGCTGCGGATCCGCGAGGTGGTGAAGGACGCTCCCGAGGAGCCCGCGGCGGAAGGCGCCGAGGCCGAGGCGGAAGAGGTCCCCGACGAGAGCACCGAGGCCGGCCAGATCCAGCTCAACCAGAGCGAGCTGAACCGGATCGAGGCGATCTCCAAGGGCCTGGAGAAGCTGCGCAAGTACTCGAAGGAGTGCGACGACCTCGAGGAGGACCTGCAGAAGAAGGCCTCCGAGGCGAAGAAGAAAGAGCTGCGCCAGGACGTGAAGGACCTGCGCGTGAAGATGATGGACGTGCTCGAGGAGCTGCGCCTCAACAAGAAGCAGATCGATCGCATCGTCGGCTACATGCGGACGCTGATCGAGACCGTCGACAAGGCGGAGCAGGATCAGCGCGACTACTACCGCCAGTACGGCGTGCCGGTGGGCGACCTGAAGGTGATGCTGAAGCAGGCGATGGGCGACGAGGCGGCGGCGAAGAAGCTGCAGCGCCGGATCAACATCACCCGCGAAGGCATGGAGGCGATGGACCGCGACCTGCGCACCGCCGACCGGAAGATCCGGGAGATCAAGGACGAGACGAAGCTGTCGATCGAGCAGCTGCGCCTGCAGTACGAGGCGATTCGCCAGGGTGAACGGAAGGCCGAGCGCGCGAAGAGCGAGCTGGTCGAGGCGAACCTGCGGCTCGTGGTGTCGATCGCGAAGAAGTACACCAACCGCGGCCTGCAGTTCCTCGATCTGATCCAGGAAGGGAACATCGGCCTGATGAAGGCCGTCGACAAGTTCGAGTACAAGCGCGGCTACAAGTTCAGCACCTACGCGACCTGGTGGATCCGCCAGGCGATCACCCGCGCGATCGCCGACCAGGCCCGCACCATTCGTATCCCGGTGCACATGATCGAGACGATCAACAAGCTGATCCGCACCAGCCGGTACCTGGTGCAGGAGATCGGCCGCGAGCCGACTCCGGAAGAGATCGCCGAGAAGATGGAGCTGCCGCTCGACAAGGTGCGGAAGGTCCTGAAGATCGCGAAGGAGCCGATCTCCCTCGAGACGCCGATCGGCGAGGAAGAAGACTCGCACCTGGGCGACTTCATCGAGGACAAGACCCTCGTCAGCCCCTCGGACGCGGTGATCAACATGAACCTCGCGGAGCAGACCCGCAAGGTGCTGGCGACGCTGACGCCCCGCGAAGAGAAGGTGCTGCGGATGCGCTTCGGCATCGGCGAGAAGTCGGACCACACGCTGGAAGAGGTGGGTCAGGACTTCGAGGTCACCCGCGAGCGCATCCGGCAGATCGAGGCGAAGGCGCTGCGGAAGCTGAGGCATCCGTCGCGATCGAAGCGGCTGCGCAGCTTCGTCGAATCGTAAAAACACGTCGCGCCGATCCGGGCCGGGCTCGTTGTTGGCCGCTCCGGGCGGTGCTCATTTACATGCGGCGTAAACTGCGCTCCGTCCTCGCGGCCGCCTAGAGCCCGACCCGGCTTGCCGCGAAGCGCTATTGGCTCGGGCAACTCAGCCCGGGTCGCTGACTGACAGCTTCGCCGCGGCTGGATTCGCGGGACGGGCCGCGGCGAGCCGGCGGCACTTGGCGACCACCTGCAGCGCCAGCTTTGGCGCCGCTTCCGCGAGGAGCTTCTTTCGCAGCTCGTCCCCTCTCCTCCCGGTGAACGGCAAGGTCGTCGTCACCATTCCCCGGGTCCGCTCGTGGACGGTGAAGAGGATCGTCCCCGTCTTCACGTCGAACAGCGTCGCCTCGAGGACCCCCGCCTCTTCCACGTCCTGCCCCGGCGCGGCGAAGAGGCCGATGATCGTCGGGTAGAAGGCCGCCCAGCCGTTGGCCCGTTCTTCTTCGGCGAAGCGCTGGCGGTAGAGCAGCAGGTACTCGACCCGGTACCGGCCGGCGAGCTCGCGCAGTCCCGCGACGCCACGATCGGTCGGCCAGTCGGTCGAGACCTCGGTGGTCAACTCGAATAGGCCGCTCGACTCGAGGGTGTCAGAGACTTCGGCCGGCGTCGCTTCCTGCGGCACCTGGCCGTCGAGCTCGTAGCGGGTCGCTACCGGGACGACGCCGAGGCGGGCCCCCTCTTCGAGGAACACCGGTGCGGCGAGGATTTCTTTGAGCTCCGCTTCTCCGAGGCCGGCGACCTTGTCCCGGGCGAAGTGGTTCTCCTGGAGCACCGGGCCCTGGGCGGCGCCCTCGAACACCAGCGGGGCGAGCTCGGGCATCGCGGCGTGGTGGGCGGCGCAGCCGGTGGCGAGGACAGCGAGGCAGGCGGCGGGGAACAGGCGCATCGGGTGGTTCTCCTTGCGTGGGAAGGCAAGGCGAAGGATCTCTTGCGGGCCCGCAGCTGACTTCACCGGGCCTGCACCGGAGCTTCATCTTTTCGTCATGACCCCCTTCGAACAGACCGTCCGCGAGGTGGTGAAGGCGATCCCCAAAGGGACCACGCTCTCCTATGGACAGGTGGCGCTGTTCGCGAACAAGCCGGGCGCAGCGCGGGCCGTGGTGCGGGCGCTGCATGCGCTCAAGGGGATCCCCTGGTGGCGGGTGATCAAGTCCGACGGGACGGTGGCCGCCGAGATCGCACCGCTGCAGTCGCGGAAGCTGCGCGCCGAAGGGGTGGCGGTGAAGGGGCGCCGGGTGCTCACCACGCGCGCGACGACGCGGCGGGGCTCGTCGCGGAACGCAGCGCCCGTTCGAACCACGAAGGGTGGTCGATCAGGCGGTTGATCAGCGCTCGGCGGAGCTTCGGCCGGCGCGCGAGCCAGACGAGCCGCGACGACACCCGGGCATAGGCGGCGAAGGCGAGCCCGACCCGGCGGGCATAGGGACGCAACGAGGCGGTGGTCGCTCCGGCGGCGAGCGCAGGAGGCAGCACCTGCGCCAGCGCCCTCGCTGCGTCGAAGCCCAGGGTCAGCCCTTCGCCGGTGATTGCATCAACGTAGCCCGCGGCGTCCCCGAGGAGCAGGAAGCGGTCCTTGATCCGGGCGCTCACGTCCTGGCGCAGTGGCCCTGCGCCCCGAGGGTCTGAGTCGGGCGGCGCGCCCTTGACCTTCTCGGCGAGCAGGGGAAAGCGCGCGAGCAGCTCGGCGACGCCGACGCGGCCGGTGAAGGCGCCGTCTTCCCAGAGGAAGGCGACGCCGATGCGCTGTGCGCCCGCAGGCGTCACGTAGGCCTCGGCGCCGTCGCTGAAGTGGACCTCGACACGCGCGGCCCATGGCGCGAGGGCGAAGTGCTGCCGGAGCCCGAAGCGTTGCGCTCCGGAGTGCGGGGCCTCGAGCCCTTCGGCCTTTCGCAGCGGAGAGTGGAGGCCGTCGGCGGCGACCAGCAGGCGCGCCGTCACCTCGCC
>JAYVRT010000889.1:0-12896 GCA_043776025.1 Archangiaceae bacterium
AAGAACTCGTCGACCTTGCGCGGCACCGGCGCGCCCTGGCGAATCGTCGCCACCGGGGGCACCGTCTTCGTCAGCGCCGCGGTGAGCGCCTTGCGCACCGTGTTCGCGCCGAAGGGCGAGCTGCCGGTGAGCATGTAGAAGAGCACGCCGCCCAGCGAGTAGAGGTCGCTGCGCTGGTCCACCACCTCGCCGCCCGCCTGCTCCGGCGGCATGTACTGCGGCGTGCCCAGCACCTGCCCGGTCGACGTCAGCTGCTCCTCGTCTTCCTGCTCGAGCACCTTCACCAGGCCGAAGTCGAGCACCTTCACGTACTCGTGCTCGTCGACCTTGGTGATCATGATGTTGTGCGGCTTCACGTCACGGTGCACCACGTTCTGGTGGTGGGCGTGCGACAGCCCGAGCGCCGCCTGCTCGATGATCGCCACCGCCCGGCGCAGCGCCATCGGGCCCTCGCGCTTGACCTGCTGGCGCAGCGACTCGCCTTCGAGCAGCTCCATCACGAAGTAACAGGTGCCGTCGGCGGTGCGGCCGAAGTCGTAGATGGTGATGATGTTTGGGTGGCGCAGCTTGCTCGCCAGCTCCGCTTCCCGCTTGAAGCGCTCGAAGAAGGTCGGCGCCATCGCCAGCTGCGGGTGCAGCGTCTTCACCGCCACTGGCCGCTGCATCGACGTCTGGATTCCGCCGAAGACCAACCCCATGCCGCCCTGGCCGAGGACGCTGTCGAGGCGATAGCGGCCATCCAGGGTCTTGCCCAGGTAGTCCGCTGCATTCACCGCATCGATCGCGTCGCCAGCCATCAAATTCCACTATAGGGGAGGAGCGCCAACTTAACCCCCGTGAGTCTCCTCATCGTTCAAGATCTGTCGCTGTCGTACGGGAAGAAGGCCCTCTTCGATGGCGCGAGCTTCTCCATCGGCCCCAACGACCGCATCGGGCTGGTCGGGGCCAACGGCACCGGCAAGTCGACCTTGCTGAAGATCCTGGTGGGCGAGGTGACCCCCGACAAGGTGCAGCTGACCTGGCGGCGGCGGGCGCGGTGGGGCTACCTCCCTCAGGATCTGCAGTCGCTGCCGGCGGGCTCGCTGGTCGAGTCGGTGCTCTCCACGGTGCCGGGGCGGGACACCCTGGAGGAACGGCTGCGGGTCACCGAGGCCGCCCTCGCCGAGGCGACGGAGGAAGCGGAGCAGCTCGAGCTCGCCGAGGCGCTCGCCGAGCTCCATGAGGAGGCCGATCACTTCGAGGAGCACTACGGGCGGCACCGCGCCGAGGCGATCCTCGCCGGGCTTGGGTTCAAGACCGCCGAGCTTTCGCGGCCCACCGACACCTTCAGCGGGGGTTGGCGGATGCGCGCCGCCCTCGCCGGGCTGCTGCTGCAGGATCCCGACCTGCTGCTGCTCGACGAGCCGACCAACCACCTCGACCTGCCGACGCTGGCCTGGTTCGACGCCTTCCTTCGGCGCTCGCGCAAGGCGCTGGTGCTGATCAGCCACGACCGCGGCTTCTTGAACCGGCAGATCAACCGGGTGCTGTCGCTCGAGGTCGAGGGGCTCAAGTCCTGGGTCGGCAACTACGACGACTACCGGCGGCTGCGCGCCGAGGAGTTCGAGCAACTGCTCGCCCGGGCCGAGCGCCAGGCCGGCCGGCGCGCCGAGATGGAGGCGTTCATCAACCGCTTCCGCGCCAAGGCGAGCAAGGCGCGCCAGGTGCAGAGCCGGATCAAGCTGTTGGAAAAAGAAGAGACGGTGAAGGTTGCGGAGGAACGCAACACCGTCGCCTTCCGCTTCCCCGAGGTGGCGCGCTCGGGCCGCGAGGTCGCCACTTTCAAGCAGGTCCGCAAGGCCTACGGCGAGAACGTGATCTACGCCGGCCTCGACGCCACGTTGCTGCGCGGAGAAAAGGTCGCGGTGGTCGGCGTCAACGGGGCGGGGAAGACGACGCTGCTCAAGCTCCTCGCGGGGGAGATCACCCCGGACGGGGGGACGATCACCCTCGGGCACGGCGTCGTCCTCGGCTACTACGCGCAGCACCACGCCGAGACGCTGGACAAGACCGCGACCATCCTCGAGGAGATGATGGCACTCGTCCCGGACAAACCCCAGAGCCACGTCCGCTCGGTGCTCGGCGCGTTCCTCTTTAGCGGCGACGACGTCGAGAAGAAGATCGGCGTCCTCTCGGGTGGCGAGCGGGCCCGGGTCGCCCTCGCCAAGCTGCTGCTCAAGCCCGCCAACCTGTTGGTGATGGACGAGCCGACGAATCACCTCGACCTCGACTCCTCGGAGGCGCTGATTGAAGCGCTCGAGGGCTATGGCGGCACGCTGATCTTCGTTTCCCACAACCACAGCTTCCTCAACGCGCTCGCGACCCAGGTGTGGGACGTCCGGGACCACACCGTCGTTCCGTACCCGGGCAACCTCGAGGAGTACCTGCAGCACCTCGAAGGGATCGCCACCGGCAAGCCGATCGCCGCCGGCGCCGACGGGTCGAAGGCGGCGCCGGGCGAGAAGGAGCGCAAGCGCGCCGAGGCCGAGGCCCGCCAGCAGAAGAGCGCGAAGACCCAGCCGCTGAAGAAGGAGGTGGCTCAGATCGAGGCCCGCATCGCCACCCTGGAGACGGAGCAGAAGACGCGCGAGGCACAGCTGGTCGACCCGGCGTTCGCCGCCGACTTCGGCAAGGCGCGGCCGGTGATCGACGCCCACCGGACCGCGGCCGAAGAGCTCGAAGCGAGGTACGCTCGGTGGGAAGAGGTCCAGAAGCTGCTGACGGAGATCGGATGACGCGCTCGTTGGGGTTCGCCGCGGTGCTGTGCCTTCTGGCCTGTGGGCCGCGCCCGCCAGGCACCCAATCGAACCAGACCTACTTCTGGAAGGTCACCAGCTCGAGCCTCGAGTTCGGCGCCTGCTCGGACGAGAAGATGTTCCGCGACGGGCTCACCCCGCTGAAGTTCGAGGCGAACAGCTACCTCATCTACAAGGTCTCCAGGGACAACAAGACCGCCGTCACCCAGACCTGCGATCGCCTCGACCCGGCCACCTGCAAGCCGAGCACGAGCCAGGTCATCTTCACCATCGCCGGTGCGGAGCTCGCCTTCGGCAGCTCGGGCAAGTCTCCCCTCGGCCTCGGCGGCTGCAACCTGCTCGACACCACCACCTGGCTTCTGACCGACAAAGGAGCCACCGGGACGCTGGAGATTTCCCACGTGCTCTCGTTGGTCGACAACCCCACCGCGTGCGACGCCGCCGAGAAGCAGGTCAAGGCCCAGTCGCCCAACATGGTCGGACTCGAGGGGTGTGTGGTGAGCTTCAAGGTAGGCCTGGCCCAGTAGGCTTCAGCCGGGCAGCAGCACTATCTTGATGATCTCCGACGGGCTGCCCAGCCGCATCGGCGGGCCGACGAAGCCACAGCCACGGCTGACGTAGAGCTGGGACGCGCCGGTCTGCGACAGCCCCGCAGCGCGCTTGCCCCAGATCAGGCTGGCGACGCCGGTGGCGGGGAACATCTGCCCGCCGTGGGTGTGTCCGGCGAGCTGGAGCCCAATTCCCAGACGCACAGCGTCGTCGAAGCCGTTGGGCTGATGTGACAGCAGCACCGAGGGCCGCGAGGGGTCGCGCCCCTTCACCGCCAGGTCCGGGTCGTACCCCGGCTGCCGCATCAAACGCGAGCCGTAGTCCTCGACCCCAATCAGATCGAACGCGGCTCCCGGCTCGCCGAGGGTGACGAAGCGGTTGTTGAGGACGTTGAAGCCCATGCCGGTGAGGTACCTCGACCACTCTTCCCAGCCAGCGTAGTGATCGTGGTTGCCCGAGCAGAAGTAGGTGCCCAGCCGCGAGTGCAGGTTCCCGAAGCGGGAGACGAAGCCACCGATCTCCGAGGGCTTGCCGTCGACGAGATCCCCGGTGATGGCGAGAAGGTCCGGCTTGAGCGCGTTCGACCGGGCGACGAGGTCGTCGACGAACGCCTGCTGGAGGATCGCGCCGACATGGAGATCCGACAGCTGCACGATGGTGAACCCTTCGAGCGCCTTCGGGAGCCCGGGGAGCCGAATCGGCACCTCCTGCACCTGCGGCGGCTCGTAGGCTTCGAAGACGCCCCAGCCGGCGAGGCCGGCGCCCGAGACCAACGAGCCGGCCGCGAGGCCGCGCGCGAGGAACTGGCGCCGCTCGGGCGAGACCGGCGCGGGATCCTTCCCGCGCACTCGCCCCAATAGCCGCATCAGGTCCACCACCACCAGGCTGAACAGCGTGTAGAGCACCAGCCCGATCCACAGCCCGAGGAAGACCGCGAGCGGCTGCGCCATGCCCGAGCCGCGAAACGCGGTGCGGGCTGCGAGCGCGCCGCCGGCGAGGCCGATGAGGATCGCCGCTCCCCCCAGGCGCAGCTTCGGGTGGGTGGTCACGTCTCGCACCAGGCGGCGGTAGAGGTAGACGACCATCAACCCCGAAACGAGGAGGAACGTGCTGAAGAACAACAGCCGGATCCACAAGGGCATCATCGAGGGAGTTGTGCTTCTAACCGACGCCGCTCACCCCCGCTTCCGGAAGTCTTCTTCCTGAGCAGGGTCGCCGACCAGGTCGTCGAGCCGCTCGCCGGCGCTCACATGCCGGGTGACCACCTGGGTGATCTTCTCCGCCGTCATCTTCCAGTAGTAGGTCTCGCCATCTTCGTAGGTCAGCTGGAAGTCCTCGCTGGAGAAGGGGTCGATCGGCCGCCCCAGGTCTTCCCGCAGCACCACGTTTGGCCCCAGGTGGCACAGGCCGTAGCAGCCGCCGCGGAAGACCTCGCACCGGGGCGTCAGGCCCGCGACGCGCACCGCCTCGTTCGCCCGGACGAAGACTGCGTCCGACCCGTTGGCGCGGCAGTCGGCGCCCTTGCAGACCGAGAGGCGGTAACGCTTCACGCTGCCCAAGGTAACCCGGTCAGTGCGCGGCGTCACCCGCGGGGCCCGCCGCCTGAAACGCGCCGATCGTCCACGCCCATGAGAAGCTGGCGAAAATGGCTTCCCCTGACAACCGCAAGACGCCGCGCATCGCAACTCCGAACGTCATGGTTCGAGTTTCGACCGCTGAGCGTTTTCGAGCCGCCTACCTCCGGGATCTCTCGGAGGGGGGCCTCTTCATCAAGACGGACAAGCCGCTGCCGCTGGGCCGCGAGGTGACGATTGACCTGCTGCCTCCGGGCTTCACTTTGCCGCTGCGGCTGGGAGCAGTCGTGGTGCGGCAGGGGGGGGCGGCGGGTCCGGGCATGGGGGTGAGCTTCCAAAACCTCGACCCGACGGCGCAGGAAGCGCTGCGCTCGGTGATCGCCAGCTATGCCAATGCGGCGGTTCCTCCCAATCTGCCAGGGCCACCCCGGCCCGACGCCGCCCGTGATCTCGAGGTCCTCCTCGAGCAATACGCCATTCTCAAGAACACTCTCGAGACTCGGGATCGCGAGCTGGGGGCGGAACGGACGCGCCGTGAAGAAGCGAGCCAGCGGGCGCTGAAGCTCGCCGAGGACCTCGAGGCGCAGCGGACCCAGGCTGATCGCAGCGCCAGCAACAGCCCCACGCCCGAGCTGCAGATCGCGCTGGGAGAGAAACAGGCCGAGCTGGCTGACGCACGGATGAGGATTTCAGAGCTCGAGGGGAGCCTGGAGGCGTACCAGACCGAGGTTCAGGTCCTCGAAGAGGACGATGCCAACAGCCGCCGCCTCGCCAGTGCCCTGGCGCAAGAGAAGCTCCTGCTGTCTGAGCAGGCCCAGCGGCTGTCCTCCGAGCTCGAGCATGAGCGGAAGATCGCCCGCGACCGCCTCGGCGAACTCGAGGCTCGGCTGCAGATGTCCGACAGCGCGGCGAGGGAGATCATCCGCTCGATGCAGACTGATCTCGACGCCCGGCAGCTGGCCGTCACCCAGCACGGAACCAAGGCCAGCGCGCTCGAGGCACAGCTCAATGAGCAGTTGTCCCGCCAGACAACCTTCGACGCTGAGCTGCGCGCGCTGCGCACGGAGAACACCTCGCTGAGCCACCGGCTGACCCACGCCGAGGCCGCCGGGAAAGATGCGACCGGGCGGCTCGAGCGGCTCAAGACCAAGGAGCGAGAGCTGCGAGAGCTGCTGGCGGCCGTCTCTGCTCGTGCGGTGCCGGCCCCGGGTTCTGCTGATCGCGCCGAGGCTGATCCAGACGAAGTCGTCATTGAGAACGGGTCCTCCACCCCGCCAGAGCAAACCGAGGCAGTCGCGGCCGCTTTGGGCGCACCGGACGCCGTCGGGCTACCGCAGGCCTCCGCTCCGGTGGCCCCCGCAGAGCCGCAGACGGCCACAATGCCGCAGACCGCGGCGGTCCCAGAGCCGGCCGGTGCGCCCCGTGCATCGCTTCCTCCGAGCGAAGAGGACTTGCCCGAGTTCGACCTCAATGAAGACGTCGACCTGAGCGCCGAGTTCCCTCCCGCCGCCGCGGACTATCCGGTGATCACGGCCTCCGAGTTCGAGCGGCGGCTAAGGGCCAACGACGAACTGAAGAAGATGGCCGGGTTCGACGATCTCCGCACCGGCGACGATGGGATGCAGAAGGTCAAGGGCCTGCTGGAGGCGGGGGAACGATTCTCCGAGCTGATGGTGCTCGGCCGCGGTGTCGTCACGCCCCCCCAGCTGCTCGAGCTGCTGTTCAAGCTCCACCAGGCGGGGGTCCTCACCTTTCGCTGAAGGCGGACCCGGTCAGTGCGCGGCGTCACCCGCGGGGCCCGGCCGGCCGCGGGCGGCGAGGTAGGCGGGCACGGCGGCGCCGAGCACCAGGCCGAAGGCGATCGCGCCGATCAGGTCCACCGCCTGGAAGAAGCTCTGGGGAAACAGCGCCACCTTCAGCGTCGGCAGGTAGTCGAAGCCCTGGCCCGCCTTGAGGTGCTTGAGCGAGGTCAGCGCCACCGCGCCCGCGACGCCGAGCGCCGTGCTCAGCACCGCGCTCGACAGCCCAGCGCCCGCCAACACCTGGCTGCTCCACGGCGCGCCGCGGGGCAGGGTGACCGCCTCTTCGCCCGACAGATCCACCAACTCTTTCTTCCCCCAGGGCGCGAACCGCTGGAGCATCACCAGCCCGGGGATGACGCAGGGCACGGTGAGGAGGAAAAAGTCCCGCCAGCCGAGCGAGTCGGCGAGCGCGCCAGCGACTGGCCCGGAGAAGCTGCGCGCAAGCGCGAAGACGCTGGAGAAGAGCGCGAACTGCGTCGCCGAGAAGCGTTTGCTCGTGAGCCGGACGAGGAAGACGCCGAACGCGCCGGCGCACATCCCGAGGATCGAGGTCTCGATGAAGACCCCGGCGCTCATCACCCAGGTGTTGACCGCCACCGCGGCGATCCACGCGTAGGCGAGGTTCGACAGCCCCTGCAGCAGGCCGCACAGCCACAGCGCGCGGGCGACTCCGATCCTCTGGCACAGCAGCGCCCCGAGCACCGTGCCGCCGATGGTCGAGAACAGGCCCACCGTGCCGCTGACGAAGCCGACGGCGGTCGCTGGGTAGCCGTGATCGACGAGGAACGGGCGGATCAGCGAGCTCGCGAGGTTGTCCGACAGGTTGTACAGCAGCATGAACGCCAGCAGCTCGAGCGCGCGGGGCCGGGAGAGGAAGCCGACCAGCGGCTCCCAGACCGCCGCCCCGAGGCTCTTCGGCGCCTGCGGCGGTACGGCCGGCTCGGGCGCGAAGATCGTCACCGGCAGACACAGCAACGTCACCACCGCCAACCCCGCGAGCGTCCACGGCCAGCCGACCAGCCCGGAAGTGGAGATCGCCACCGCGCCGGCGACGTACATCGCGACCCGGTAGAAGCCGGTGCGCGCGCCCACCGCCGGCCCATGCTCCGAGGGCACCAGGACCTCGACCGCGTAGCCGTCGATCGCGATGTCCTGCGAAGCCGAGGCGAACGCGAGGAGGATCGCCAGGCCCGCGACGACGACGATCTGCGGCTGCGCCGCTTGCGTCGCGAGGATCGCCACCAGCACCGTCAGCACCACCTGGAAGATCGCGATCCACCCGCGCTTTCGCCCCAGCAACGGCGGCACGTAGCGATCCATCAGTGGCGCCCAGAGGATCTTGAAGCTCCACGGCACCTGCGCCAGCGTCACCAACGCCACGGTCTTGGTGTCGAAGCCGGCGATCTTCAGCCAGGTGGGGATCGCGATCCACACCAGGCCCAGCGGCAGGCCCGAGCTGAACGAGAGCAGCGCGACCGAGCCGACCCTCCAGCTGGTGAAGGCGAAGAGAATCCCGTGCTTCGGCCCGGCCGGCTGCGGCTGCGACGTCACTTCAAGAACTTCGTCACCGCCACCGGGTGGCTCTTGTCGACTTCGATCCGCGGCCCCGAGGGGAGCCGGGCGTGGGTCACCCCTTCGCCGATGCGGGTGTGGGCTTCCTTGTGCACGTGCTCCGGCTTGGCCGAAGAGCCGCGCTTGAACCAGGGATCCGAGGGGTGGGTGACCGGCGGTCCCTTGAGCAGCTTCGGGATGTCGTAGACGAAGCCCTGGCGGTTGTACTCGCTGGGGGTGTGCGTGTACGTGTCCATGCGGATCGCGTCCTTCGGGCACGCGTCGACGCACAGGCCGCAGACGATGCAGCGCAGCTCGTCGATCACGAACGCCGTGGGGAACTTCTCAATCACCCGCGACTCGGCCGACGCGTCGTCCTCCGGGTACTCGCCCGCCTCGATGTAGATGCACTGCGCCGGGCAGATCGTCGCGCACATGTAACAGGCGACGCAGCGGGGCTTGCCGTCCTCGCGCGGGACCAGCCGGTGCAGCCCGCGGTACCCCTCGGGGTAGGGCACCTTCTCTTCTGGGTACTGCACGGTGGTGACGAGGCTGGTGCCTTCGCGGTGGACGACCTGGGGGTTCGGGTCGCGCTCGCCGAAGAGGTTGCGCAGGAAGTGCCGGGTGCTGATCGCCAGGCCCTTGAGCAGCCCGGGGAGGAACATCCGTTCGCGGACGTCGGCGGCGACGGCGGTGAACTCGTTGTGCTCTTCCGGCGCGGCCGGACCGTGGGCGTGGGGGTCGCTCATGTCAGTGTCCTGCTCCTGCGCCGGCCGCGGGGGCATGCGCCAGCGCCGTCTCTTCGTGCCGCTCGCTCGGGCGGGGAACCAGGGTGTACGCGCCGACGATGAAGATCTCCGCCGCTCCGACGATCGCCAGCAGGCGCAGCGACGGGTCGAAGAGGATCACTGCGCCGGTGACGAAGAGGTTCACCAGGCCGATCGGGAGCAGGATCTTCCACCCCAACGACTGGATCTGATCGTACCGGAAGCGGGGGAAGGTCCAGCGGATCGCCAGCTGAAGGTAGCACAGCAGCACCACCTTCACCCAGAAGCAGGTGGCGTAGAGCCCGCCAAGGAGGAAGCCGTGCTCCTGGAGGAACGCGTTGTTCGCGATCCACTCGGTGCCGAAGGGCAGGTACCAGGCGCCGAAGAAGATCGCGACCAGCACGCCCGCGAGCACCACCACCTCGACGAACTCGGCGATCATGAACAGGCCGAACTGCATCCCCGAGTACTCGACGAAGTAGCCGATGATCTCCGATTCGCCTTCCGGCACGTCGAACGGTGCCCGCTTCGTCTCCGCGAACGCCGCGGCGAAGAAGAGGATGAAGCCCGCCGGCTGCAGCAGCACGCCCCAGGCGGGGATGCCGAAGTCGAGGCCCCCGAGGTGGCCGCTCCAGAGGTAGCGCGCCTGCATCTCGCTCATCCCCGTCGGCCCGGCGAGCTGCACCGTGGAGAAGGCGATCATCATCCCCACCAGCGACAGGCCCAGCGCGACCTCGTAGCTGATCATCTGCGAGCTGGCGCGGACGCCGCCGAGCAGCGCGAACTTGTTGTTCGAGGCCCAACCGGCGAGCGAGGTGCCGTAGACCGCGAGCGAGGCGATCGCGAAGATGTAGAGCAGCCCGAAGTCGGGGTTGGCCACCACCATCATCACCTTCTGCCCAGCGACCATCACCGTCGGGCCCGCCGGCACAATCGCGAAGAGCGCGAACGGCGGCGCGAAGGCGAGCATCGGAGCCAGGTTGAAGAGGAACTTGCTCGCCGCCGCCGGGCGGAAGGCTTCCTTGGTCAGCATCTTGAAGACGTCGGTGAGGACGTGGGGCAGGCCGGCCAGCGATTGGTTTCGCAGCAGCGGCCCGATGATCGGAATCGGCAGGTCGATGCGCGCGCGGTTGGGGCCGATGCGGTCCTGCATCAGCGCGCTCCACTTGCGCTCGGCGAGCGTCAGCAGCGTCGCGATCACCATCACGAAGACCAACATCAGGAAGAGCATGTTGACGATGTTGCCCAGCCCGTGAATCCCCAGCTTCTGAAAGCCGATGCCTTCGGCGAAGCCCGCGAGGGCGTACGCGAGCACCATCAGGGCGAAGATCGCGACGACGATCCCGACGCTGACACCCAACACCATTGCGATCCGTTTGGAGTTCATTTCGGTTCCTTAGATTCCGCGGATCCGCGGGACGCCCTGCTCGCGCCAACCCGGCGGGCGGCCGTCGGCCGAGGCCGGAATGGTGGAGATCCCCTGGCCCTTGAGGTTCATCGGGGTCAGCTTGTCCCACGCGTAGTCCTTCAGCTCCGGCACCAACGGCGCCAGCGCGAGGAAGATCTCCCGCGAGCTCGCGGCGAGGGTCGTCCCCGCCATTTCCTTGCCCAACTCGGTCGCCCACTTCCACGTCGGCCACGCCTCTCCGCGCGGGGGGAAGGCGCGCCGCACCCGCTGGGTGATGCCCGCTTCCTGGGTGAAGGTGCCTTCGTCCTCGACGTGGCTCGCCGCCGGCAGCTGCACCTGCGCCGCCGCGGTCACCGGCGACTCGTGCAGCGCCGCCACGACCAGCAGCTCGACGCCGCCCAGCCGCTTGGCGAACGCCTCGGACTCCTCGGGCACATCGCCGCCGACCATGTACAGCGCCTTGAGCTCGTTCTTGTCGAGCGCGGCGGTGAGGTCGGCGAACGTCTTCAGCTCGAAGCCGAAGCCCTTCGCGATCCACTCCAGGCCCTTGCGGTTGGGGTTCTTGTCCGCGGTGATCAGGAAGTTGTCCGCCTGCCCGTTGGCGCGGCCGGTGACGTAAACCGTCTTCGCCTTGAGCACGTCGCGGGCGAACGCGAAGCTGCCGAGCAGATCCTCGTTGCTCACCGTCGGAGCGACCGCGAACGCGACCGGGGTGGTGACGGCCTTGAGCTTCATCGCCGCGTACTTCACCGCCTCGACGTTTGTCGCCTCGCGCGCCTCGGCGCCCTTGCCGATCACCGGCATCAGCAGCCGCCCGTGGTGGAACGCCTTGTAGGTGAGCCGGCCGGGATCGCACATCCAGCTCTTGTTGATCGCCTCGTTCTCGCGCGGGCGCCAGCGGTAGACGTCCTGGCCCATGTAGTCTGCGTTGGTCGAGCAGCCGCGCGAGCAGCCGGTGCAGATCGACGGCGCCGCGGAGAGGAACCAGACCCGGGCGCGGAAGCGGAAGTCGCGGTTGAGCAGGGCGCCGACGGGGCAGATGTCGACCACGTTGCCGGAGTAGGCGTTGTCGAGCGCGCCGTACTTCGGGTGCACGTCGACCACCTCGTGCGAGCCGCGGTTGAACACGCCCAGCTGGGGCTCCTTCGCCACCTCGTCCATGAAGCGGACGCAGCGGGTGCAGAGGATGCAGCGCTCCTGGTCGAGCACCACCGTGGGGCCGAGGATCTTCCGCTTTGCGCGCAGGACCTTCATCCCGCTGCTGCCGTCACCGCTCATCCGCTCGAGGCGCGACGGCTTGTGATCGTGCCGCATGTAGTAGTCCTGCAGCTTGCACTCACCGGCCTGGTCGCAGATCGCGCAGTCGACCGGGTGGTTGAGCAGGAGGAACTCCATCACCGACCGCTGGGACTCCTTCACCTTCTGGGTGGTGGTCTTGATCGCCACGCCTTCCTGGATCGCGGTCTGGCAGGCGGGGATCAGCTTCGGCGAGTTGCTCGCCTCGCACAGGCACATCCGGCAGTTCGCCGCGATCGAGAGGCGCGGGTGGTAGCAGTAGTAGGGGATCTCCACGCCCACCGTCTTCGCCGCGTCGACCATGTTGGTGCCGGGCTTGGCCACCACTTCCTTGCCGTCGACGGTGAAGGTCACCATCCCCGGGTTCTTCGGCGGCGCCTTCGCGGGCGGGCCGGCGGGCGGCGGAGGAGGGGGCTTGGCGGCTTCCGCGGGCTTCTTTTCGTCGCTCACTGCTCCACCTCTCCACCGATCATGTTGATCGTGTCGAACGTCGGAATCAGGTCGGCGAGCATCCGGCCCTCGATCATCTTTCCCACGCCCGAGAGGATGTGGAAGCCGGGAGCGCGCACGTGCACCTTGTACGGGCGGCCGCTGCCGTCGCTGCGCAGGTACCAGCCGAGCTCGCCGTTGGCCGCCTCGGTCGAGTCGTAGACCTCGCCCGCCGGCACCTGGACCCCTTCCATGATCAGCTTGAAGTGGGCCATCACGCCTTCGATCGTGCTGTAGACCTCCTGCTTCGGGGGCAGCACGATCCGCCAGTCGTCGAGGATCACCGGCCCGGCGGGGATCTGCGCCAGCGCCTGGCGGATGATCTTGATCGACTGCCGCATCTCGCCGACACGGCAGAGGTACCGATCGAGGTTGTCGCCGTTCTTGCCCACCGGCACCTCGAACTCCATCCGGTCATAGACCCAGTACGGGCGGGCCCGGCGGACGTCGTAGTTGATGCCGCAGGCGCGCAGGCAGGGGCCGGTGAAGCCGTAGTCGAGCGCGTCGTCGGCGCTGATGATCCCCGTGCCGCGGCAGCGGTCGGTGAAGATGCGGTTGCGCGTCAGCAGCCCATCGACCTCGTCGATCAGCCCCTCGGTCTTCTCCAGCGTCTTGTGGACCTTCTCCACCCAGCCCGGCGGCAGGTCGCGGTTGACTCCGCCGAT
>JAYVRT010000890.1:0-3674 GCA_043776025.1 Archangiaceae bacterium
CCCGTCGCCGTTGGTGTCGCCCAGGTGGTCATCGCTGATGCAGGTGAGCCAGCAGGTCGCGTCGAGGGTGAGCAGCCCGCCGACGGAGACGAAGAGCGCCCCGTTGGTGAAGAACTTCAGCGTCACGCCCGGCCCGAGGGTGAGGTGTCCGCCACCGGGAATCGTCAGGTAGTTGCAGGCGGTCACCGAGTCGCCGATGACCAGCGGCGCCTTGGTGATCATCCACGAGGTGTTGCTGGAGACCGCGGTGCAGCCTTGCACCACCACGCCGGGGTACTGGTTGAGTTGGTACGCGCTGGGGACGCCCGAGTCGAAGAAGTTCGAGTCGTCGAGCGAGATCGTCGCGTTGATCGCCAGCGGCACGGTGTTGTCGAAGAACCGGTTGCGCAGCACCACTGTCGCGGTGGCGGCCGCATCGGAGAGGTCGAGCGCCGGCGGCGAATGGAGCGTCGCGGTCGCGGTGCGGTTGTGGGCGAAGACCGAGTCCGTCACCGACACCGACTTGCCGCTCGCCACCGACAGCGCCGGAGTGTTCCCGCCGTCGCCGGCGTCACCGCCGTAGAGGAAGTTGCAGTGGGCGAACGCGCTGCCGCTCAAGCTCAGGGTGATGCCGCTCCAGTCTCCGGCCGTCGCGGCGGTAGCGGCCCCGTCGGCGTTGGTGTCTCCGCCGTGGGCGTCGTCCTTGAACGAGGTGAAGGTGATGCCGGTGGTGCCCTGCGCGGTGAGCAAGCCGCTGGTGCGAATCGAGCCGCCGCCGAAGAACTTCACCACCACCCCGTCGGAGACCGTCAAGTGCCCGGCTGCGTCGACCACCACGTAGTTGCACGCGGTGACGGGGTCGCCGATCACCAGCGGCACCTTGAGCGCGCTCCAGGTGACGTTGCCGGCGACGTGTCCGCAGCCGGTGACGACGATCGCCTGGAAGACGTTGGCTTGCGCCGCTCCGCCCGGGTCGGCGCCGGTGAAGGCGTTGCTGTCGTCGATCGACAGCGTGGTGTTCATCGCCAGCGGCACGGTGGTGTCCCAGAAGGTGTTGGTCTGGATCACGCTCGCCGCCGAGGCGTCGGAGGCGTCGAGGGCCGGGGCCGCGCGCACCGTCGCGTTCACCGGCTTGTGGTGGGCGAAGGTGGTGTGGGTCACCGTCGCGGCGATGCCGGTGCCGATCGTCAGCGCCGAGGTGTCGCCTTCTCCGGTGTAGAAGAACGAAGCCCCGTCGAAGCTCGAGCCGTTGTGCCGCAGCCTGATGCCCGCCCAGTCGCCGCCCGCGGGCGAGGTGCTGACGCCATCGCCATTGGTGTCGCCGAAGCGATCGTCGGCGATCGAAGTGAAGGTCGCGTGGGCGGTCGTCACGCCCTCGGAGGTGATGCTCCCGCCCTTGAAGAACTTGACCACCGCGTTGGCGCCCGCGGCGCCGATGGTCAGCGTCCCGGCGCTGTCGACCACGACGTAGTTACAGGCGGTGGCGGAGTTGCCAATCACGTACGGGCCGGTGAGCGCGGGGCAGGTGATGGCGCTCTTCACGTTGCCGCAGCCGGCGACCCGCACCGCGTTGTACTTGTTCGGCTGTGGGCTCGCCGGAACCGCGGCGGAGTTGTCGAAGGTGTTCAGCGCCACCGAGAAGGTGGTGTTCACCGAGAGCGGCGTCCGGTTGTCGAAGAAGAGGTTGTCGCGGATGACGGTGGCGAGCGCCGCGCCCGAGGCGTCGAGCGCCGGGCTGGCGTCGATGCTGTCCGTCGGCGTCTTGTGGTGGGCGAAGGTGCAGTGGGTGATGGTGGCGCTGAAGCCGTCCTCGATCTTCAGCGCGGCCTCGTCGTTCGCGCCCGCGAACAGCACCTGGCACTGGTTGAACGTCGAGCCGTTCGCGCCCAGCTTGATCCCGCCCCAGTCTCCGCCGGCCGGGGTCGCGCTCGAGGAGGTGAAGACCACCGGCGTCCCCGCCACCTGGCCGTCCACCAGCAGGCTCCCGCTGACGTCAAAGGACGCCCCCGGGTCGAACTTCACCACCACGCCCGGCTGAATCGTCAGCGCCGCCGTGACCATGATCGGCTTCGTCACCCGGTAGACGCCGCCGCTGGGCCAGGTCGTGGGCACCGTGATGTCGTTGGAGATGACGGTGGCGTTGACGGCGACGAAGGTCGCGCCGACGGTGCGGTCGGCGTTCATCGTCACTGTGCAGGAGGTCGTCGCCGACGAGTCGCACCCGGTCCACCCGGTGAAGTTGGAGCCCGCCTCGGCGATCGCCATCAGCGTCACTGAGTTGCCGCTGGCGATCTTCGCCGTGCAGCTCGTTCCGCAAGAGATGCCGCCGCCGCTCACCGTCCCCGCGCCTGACCTCTGTACCGTGAGGGTGAAGTCCGTCTTCGACGGGCCACAGCCTCCGGCGGCGAATGAAATGACCAGCGCAAAGAGAAGAATCCCGACGTTGTGGCGCATGGCGACCCTCGTGGTGCGTGCCCCGTTCGTTGAACTCCTTCGCCACCGGAACGCGGGCGTTGCAGCCGGTGCGCGAGAGGTTTGGCACCCCAGTGGCGCCTCCTCCACGGTGACAAAAGTAAGCAGCCGCGGTTCGCGCGCAACGCGCCACGCGCGTGATTCTTCGAGGGAAAAACGCGATCGCGCGCTCGATTTGCGGGCTCGCGCACCGGGTGCGCGCCAATGAAGTTGCGCTTACTCCGCAGGTTTCTCGGCCTAAGAGCTCGGCGGCGCGCTCAGTTGATGCAGGAGCTGGAGACGCTCGCCGAGGTGTTGTTGCCCGGACGGCACTCACGCACCGACGCCGCCGGCCGCACCACGGTGTAGACGGTGGCGGTGCCGTCGATCACCGCCGGGTCGGCCGTCAGCAGCAGCAGCAGCTCGCCCTGCGCGGGCCCGAGGGTGCGGGTGGTGGTGACCGTGCCCAGCAGCGTCCCCGCGCCTGGCGCGCCCTTCATCACGTCCACCGGGGTGCCCGGCGGCAGCGGCGCCTCTCCGAGGTTGCGCACGTCGACCCGCAGCTGCCCGGCCAGCTCGCAGGTGGGGCGCACCGAGGCGACCGCGTCGGCGGCGGAGAACTCGGCGCCCGGCTGCTTGTTCTGGCGGAAGTTGTTCAGGCCGCTCTGGAGCCAGTTGGTCTTCATCATCCGGGGCACGGTGCCGTCCTCCTCGATGTTCACCACCGAGTAGGCGTGCTGGTTCCAGATTCGCCGCGTCCGCACCCAGTTGTCGTCCATCGAGCTGAAGACGCGCACGCCGGAGAACCGGTCGCCGTTGGCGCAGCCGAACGCGTAGGCGTTGGAGACGACGACGATGTCCGCCTGGCCGTCGTTGTCGACGTCGGCCACCACCGGCAGCTCGATCAACGTGCCGCTGGTGTTGCAGGTGGTGTAGCGGTCGTTGCCGGTGGCGCTCTCGTAGATGTGGAGCGAGATCTCGTCGGCGTAGACCGCCTCGGCGCGTCCGTCTCCGTCGAAGTCGAACAGCGCGCTGCCGGTCGCCGCCGAGGAGCAGTCGCGGGTCGGCCGGGTCCAGAGGAAGGTCGAGGCCCCGGGCACCGCGGGATCCATCAGCTTCCTTCCATCGAGCACCGCGTAGCCGACCCCGCCCGCGAGCGCGACGTCAGGGAAGCCGTCGGCGTTGAAGTCGCCCACCGTCGGAGGCCCGCCGCCGCCGACCCGCCCCGCGCTCCCCACCGGGCA
>JAYVRT010000891.1:0-12874 GCA_043776025.1 Archangiaceae bacterium
AGCTGGTTCTTCGCCGAGTCGAGGTCGATCTGCGCCTGCTCCAGCTGCCCGCGGATCTCCTCGACCTCGCGCTCGCGCTCTTCGTGCTGGCTCTTGAGCGCCTCGTGGTCGCCCTTGACCTCGGAGAGCGATGACTCGGCGGCCTGGCGGGCGGACTCGGCCTCGCTCGAGCTGCTGCGCAGCGTCTCCAGCTCGGCTTCGATCCCCTCGAGCCGTTCCTGGGTGGTGTCGAACTCGGCCTGGAGGGTGCTGAGCCTGGCGCCCGCGCCGCGCGCTTCCTCCTTCGCCGTCATCATCTGCTGATCGACCTTCTTCCGCTCGGCCGCGAGCTGATCGCTCTTGGTGGTGAGCGTCTTGATCTGCGCGTCGCGGCGGGCGAGCTCGCCCGAGGACTCGGACATCTGCTGCTCGAGCGCGGTCTCCTTCTCGTGGAGGTCGACGACCTCGTTCTCCTTCGCGTTGAGCTCGTTCTTGAGCCGGAGGATCTCCTTGTCCTTCTTGTTGACCTGGTCCTTGAGCGCGAAGAGATCCTTGTTGTCGCTTTTGCCGCCGGCGCTCTTCGCCGCCTCGAGCTCGGTCTGATTGCTCTCCAGCTGGCCCTCGAGGAGGCGGACCTTCTCGTCGAGCTCGTCGGCGCGGCTCTTCGCCTCGGCCAGCGATCCGGTCAGCTCGGTGACCTTGCTCTTCAGGCCGCGCAGCTCGCTCGCCTCGACCGCGGTCGGCTTGGCGTGGGGCGCGGACGAGGGCGGGGGGGGAGGAGGCTCGGTCGGCATCATGCCGATCTGCGTCTTCTCCGCCGGGTATTCATCCTCGGGGACCGGCGGCGGAGCAGCGTCCTCTTCGATCACCTCCTCGCTGGGCTCGGGGGGCGCCGCGCCGGCATCTTCTTCAACCTGGAACTCAGCGCTCTTGAGCTCTTCGCCCGCCTCGACCTTCGGTGAGACCCCGGTGGAGGTGGCGTCGTCGAACATCGCGTCGACCATCTCGAAGTCCGGGTCGCCGTTGCCGACGGTCTCCTCGTTGGTGTTGCCGTCGAGGGAGATGTCTTCGGCGGGGGACTTGTCCTCGTCGAGCAGTTCGTTGAGGTTCATCCCCTCGTCGACGATCTCTTCCGGCGCCGGGTCGGGCAGGCCGATGAGCGCGCCGGCCCGGTCGATGATCGCCGTCGGGTCGAAGGGCTTGCCGAGGTAGTCGTCGGCGTGCGTCTTGAGCTTCTTGTGCTGGCCAAAGCCGTCGGGGTTGCCGACGATCACCACCGGGATGCCCTTGAGCTCGTCGTCGGTCTTGAGCTTCTTGCAGATGATGTAGCCGTTCTGTCCCGCGCTGAGGTCGACGGCGAGCACCACCAGGCTGGGCTTGGTGCGGCGGATCAGCTCAGCGCACCCCTTGCCGTCGTTGGTCTCCTCGACTTCGAAGCCCCGCGCGACGAGCTTGTCCTTCATGGCGCGGGACAAGGCGGCGTCGTTCTCGACGATCAGGATGTTTTTGGACATGGGGGTGCGGGCGCAAAGTTACCGGCCCACCACCGCACGGTCAACGCTGGAGAGAGGCGGGTTTCACGTCGAGCGTCGGCAGCTGCCCCACCGGCTGAGCGCCCGGATCGGGCAGCAGCTGACGAACGTCTTGCTCGTCGAGGTCGGTCACCAGCCGGTAGACGACGTCGCCGTCGCGCCAGCTGACGACGTTGAAGCCGTTGCCCGAACCGAACTCGGCGTCGGGCAGGGCGCGGACGTCGTCCTCTTCGTTCTGGTAGACGAACAGGCCCATCGGCCGGGGCACCGCCTCGCCGGGGCGCTGCGTCTCATAGCGGATCAGCGCCGCCTGGGTGTCGCGGACGTTGAGCAGCCGTGCGCCAGCGGCGGTGGCGTGGGGGAAGTTCGGCACCGGCACCCGATGGTTGAGCTTGTTCTCGAACCAGGTCGACAGCTCGCCCGGGGTGCGGCGGGAGATCTCCAGCGGGTACTGGTGGGCGTAGCGGGCGGTGACGTCGTTGATGAACCGCCGCTGCTGAAAAGAGCGCCACTGGTGGTTGGCGGCGACGGCGCAGATCGCCACCCCGGCAGCCGCGGCAGACAGTCGGAGGAAGCGGGCCTGCCGCTGCCTCTTCTGCTCGCCCCGAATACCGGCCAGTAGATTTCGTTTGAGCGACTCAGGCGCCCGGGGAGCCGCGGCGAGCGCCGCGTTCTTGATGATCGCCAGGGCGCTGCGTTCCTGCTCGGTGGTCTTGGCGCAGGCCTCACACCCCTGCAGGTGCTGCTCGAACTCGAGCTGTTCGTCGGGCAACAGCTCGCCGTCGAGGAAGGGGTACAGCAGGCGCTCGAGATCGGGGCAGTTCATCGTTGCGAAGCCTTCAACCCGTTTCTACCCCAGCTTCTTCCGCTCCCTGAATTCTTCCAGTGAGATCGGGTCTTCGGCCGAGCCCCGGGGGCGGCTGGTGAGCGCCTTCTGCAGGGCCTTGCGGCCCCGGAAGAGGCGGCTCATCACCGTGCCCACGGGTACGTCGAGGATCTCGGCGATCTCCTTGTAGGAGAACTCCTGGAGGTCGGCGAGGATCAGGACCATCCGGAAGTCGATCGCCAGTGCGTCGATCGCCTTGAGGACGTCTTCGCTCATCACCCGGTCGAGGAGCAGGCCTTCCGGGTTCTGCGCCGCGTCGGTGGCGTCCTGGCTGAAGAACTGGGCGTTCACCGAGTCGCGTTCGCTGGCATCACCGAGCGTGCGTTCCTTCACCGAACGGCGGTACTTGTTGATGAAGGTGTTGGTGAGGATCTTGAAGAGCCAGGCGCGGAAGTTGGTGCCCCGCTCGAACTTGTCGAAGAAGCGGTAGGCGCGCATCACCGCGTCCTGCACCAGGTCTTCGGCGTCGCGCTCGTTGCGAGTCAACCGCAAGGCCGAGGCGTAGAGGCCGTCGAACCACGGCGCCGCCAGCTGCTCGAACTCGACCTTCATCCCGTTGCTCTGTCGTCCGCCCACGCTGCCTCCCGAATCGGGTTAAACGAATGAACCCGCGAATCGATTCCCGGTTAGACGTCGAGTAACTGCACTCGTCGCGCCGGGCTTCGATTCAGGCTAACCAGTCGGAAATGCTTGGCAAGATGGATGACGCGCTGCGCAAGGAGTGGCGCAGAGGTCAGCGGCCCGCGCATCGGCGCGGGCAAATTGTCACCGCGTGTACTTCTTGAGCGCGTCCTCGATGGGGAGGAAGTCGTAGCCCAGGTCGCGGGCGACGGCGGCGTAGGTGACGTGGCCGCCGTAGGTGTTCAGGCCCTTGGCGAGCGCGGGGTCCTGCCGGATCGCGGCGGCGAGGCCGAGGTCGGCGATCTTCCGTCCGTAAGGCCGGGTGGCGTTGGTGAGCGCGAAGGTCGAGGTGCGGGGGACGGCGCCCGGCATGTTGGCGACGCAGTAGTGGATCACGCCGCTGACTTCGTAGGTGGGGTTGTCGTGGGTGGTCGGCTTGCAGGTCTCGATGCAGCCGCCCTGATCGACGGCGACGTCGACGACCACCGAGCCCTTGGACATCTCGGCGATCAGCTCGCGGCTGACGAGCTTGGGCGCCTTGGCTCCGGGGATCAGCACCCCGCCGACGACGAGGTCGGCTTCGCGCACCGCGTGGGAGATGTTCTCCGAGTCCGAGTACAGCGTGCGCACCCGGCCGAGGAAGACGTCGTCGAGGTAGGTGAGGGTGTTGACGTTGACGTCGAGGATCGTGACCTCGGCGCCCATGCCGACGGCGACCTTCGCCGCGCAGGTTCCGACGACGCCGCCGCCGATGATCACCACCTTCGCCGGCGCCACGCCGGGCACGCCGCCGAGGAGGATGCCTTTTCCTCCGTGGGCTTTCTCCAGCGACGAGGCGCCCACCTGGATCGACATCTTCCCGGCGACCTCGCTCATCGGCTTGAGCAGCGGCAGCGAACCGTCTTCCGGCTGAATCGTCTCGTAGGCGACAGCGGCGACCTTCTTCTTCACCAGCACCTTGGCCAGCTCGGGGACGGCGGCGAGGTGGAAGTAGGTGTAGATGATCTGGCCTTCCTGGATGCGGGCGTACTCGGGCTCGATCGGCTCCTTGACCTTGATGATCATCTCCGCGCGCTTCCAGAGATCATCGGCGCTGGGGATGATCTTCGCGCCGACGCGCTCGTAGTCGGCGTCGGAGATCCCCGCGCCTTCGCCCGCGCCCTGCTCGACGAAGACGGTGTGGTTCGAGCCGATGAATGCCTTCGCGCCTGCGGGCACAAGCCCGACCCGGTACTCGCGGGTTTTGATCTCTTTGGGAACGCCGATGATCACGACTGCCTCCGTTGGGGAATTGCGGGCGGAATTTCATCGAATCCCCAGCTGAGTCAAATGCTTTCGGGTGACGCCCTGCGGCAGAAAAGCGGTGCGGGGAGGAGCCCTCAGGTTGTCGTTAATTGAGGCGATAAGAGGCAAAGCAGCGCATGGAAGCGCCTGAAGTCACAGCGGAATCAGGTGGCTCCGTTGTTGCGATGGCCCCTGTCCTCATGCGCAACGGCTTCCCGCGCCTCGCGGTCCTGGCGACGTTCTTCGTGCTCGCGGCTTGCGAAGGCACGGCGACGCTCCAACTGCCCAAGGGCATGAGGCCCGGTGATCCGCCGCAGCTGCCGGCCAACGCCGAGGTGGGCGTCTCCGGGATCCGCCGCCTGACGCGCGTCGAGCTCGACACCGCGCTCGCGGATCTGATCGGGGACACCAGCAACTCTGCTCAACGGCTGCTCCCCGCCGACTCGACCGACCCCTTCGACAACGACTACCGCACCCAGCTGCCCTCGGCGGCGCTGATCGAATCGATCGAGCAGCTGGCGACCGACGCGGCGACCCGGGTGATGGCGGACCCCGCCAAGCGGGCGGCGATCGTCCCCTGCACGGCGACCGGGCCCGGCGACACTGGCTGCCTCAACGCGGTGATCAGCTCGCTGGGCCGCAAGGTGCTCCGCCGCCCGCTGACCGACGCGGAGATCGCCAACTACGCCACCCTTCAGAGCTACGCGGTCGAGGCCGGGAGCTTTGACGTCGGGGTGAAGCTGGTGATCCGCGCGCTGCTGCAGGAGCCCGAGTTCCTCTACCGGGTGGAGATCGGAGTCCCGGTCGACGGCACTCCCGCGGTCTTCCGCCTCGGCGCCTACGAGCTGGCGACCCGGCTCTCGTTCTTCCTCTGGGGTACGACGCCGCCCGACTGGTTGCTCGACGCGGCGCTCAATGGCGAGCTCGGCAACCAGGCGGGCGTCCGGGCCAACGCGGCGAAGCTGCTCGATGATCCGCGGGCGAAGGCGCGGGTCGAGCGCTTCCACGCGCTCTGGCTCGGGTACTACCGGCTGCCCCACGCCATCGATCTGACCACCGCGATGCAGGCGGAGAGCGCGGCGCTGGTGGACAAGGTGGTCTTCACCGACAAGAGCGACTACTTCGAGCTGTTCCGCTCTGATCAGTCCTTCCTCAACTCGAAGCTCGCGACCCACTACGGAATTGCCAACTTCGCGGGCGGCGCCGGGTTCGCGTGGACCCCGTACGGCGCCGCGCCCCGCAAGGGCCTGCTCAGCCACGGCTCGGTGCTCTCCAACGGCGCCAAGTTCTCCGACACCAGCCCGACCCAGCGCGGGATCTTCGTCCGCACCCGGCTGCTGTGCACCGAGGTCGGCAAGCCGCCTCCCAGCGTCAACGCCGACATGCCTCCGGTGAGCGCCACCGCGAGCAACTGCAAGGCCGACCGGTATGCCTCCCACGCGTCGACCGGCAACTGCAAGACCTGCCACCAGGGCCTCGACCCGATCGGCTTTGGCATCGAGCAGTTCGATCAGGCCGGCGTCTACCGCACCACCGACAACGGGGCGCCCACCTGCGCGCTCGACGGGAAGGGGAAGATCGCCGGGCTGCCCGCGGGCGACGTCGAGTTCCAGGGCGTCACCGGCCTGTCGGACGTGCTGATGAACAGCGGCAAGTTCGAGCAGTGCATCGTCACCCAGATCTTCCGGTTCGCTTCGGGCCGTCGCGAGGCGCCGGCGGATCTGGCGCTGATCGACAACCTCACCACCGGGTTCAAGAACAAGAACCGGATCTTCAGTGAGCTGCTGCTCGACTACGTCTCCGACAGCACCTTCGCTTTCCGCAAGGACGAGGCGGCGCCATGACGAAGTTCTCACTCGATCGCCGCGCGGTGCTCAAGGGCCTGGGGGGGATCACCCTCGGCCTGCCGCTGCTCGAGGTGATGCTCGACTCGCGGGCCGCCTTCGCCCAGAACGCGCCGCCGCTGCGGTACCTCGTCTTCTTCAACGGCCAGTCGCAGGGGGCCGACGGAGACGCCTCGCCGAGCCAGATGGTCCCGAGCGTGATCGGCCCCAACTGGGACGCCAAGCCGGCGCTCGACAACCTCAAGGCGCTGACCGCGGACATCTCGGTGATCTCCGGGCTCAAGATCCCCACCGCGACCGACAACGGCGGCACCGTGCCCGCGGGCGGGCGTTCGGACGACTTCCACGTCACCTCGCTCTCGCCGCTGCTGTCCGGGGTGCGTTCGCCGGCGAACACTGCATCCGCGGGCCCGACGTCGGACCAGCTGGTCGCGGGGTTTCTCGCCGGCTCGACCGCTTTCAAGTCGCTCATCTACCGGGTCCAGGCCGACTGGTACCTCTCGGTCTCGGCGCCGTATGGCCGCGACATGATCTCCTACAAGACGGACTCCACCGGGAAGGTGGTGGCGATCCCCCCGCAGACCAGCCCGCGGCAGGCGTTCACCGCGCTCTTCGGCAACTTCACCGCGCCGGGCACGGATCCCGCGGTGGCCAAGCAACTCGACTTCGACAACCGCAGCCGCCGCAGCGTCCTTGACCTGGTGTTAGGCGACGCGAGCCGGGTGATGCCCAGGCTCGGAGCGGCCGACAAACTTCGGATGCAGCGCCACCTCGACGAGCTGCGCGCCCTCGAGGTGCGGGTGGCGGCGATCCCCCCTGCGCAGACGAGCACCTGCGTGAAGCTCTCGGATCCCGGCGCGGACCCGGGCGTCGGCAGCCCCCAGGGCACCAACGCCGCGGGCGACAACACCTACACCCAGAACCTCGGCTACAGCGGAGAGGAAGAGCGCGCCCGCGTCTTCTGCGACCTGATCCACATGGCGATGGTCTGCGATCTGTCGCGGGTCGCGTCGCTGCAGATGACGATGTTCCAGTCGCACCTGAACATGTACGCGCTCACCGGGCAGAAGACCGACTGCCACGAGCTCGGCCACGGCGGCGTGCCCGGCGGATCTCCGGCGCAGGCGCTGGGGATCAACTGGCACATGAAGCACCTCGCCTACCTGATCAACAAGTTCAAGAGCTCGCCCGAGGGTAACGGGAACATGCTCGACAACCTGGCGATCACCTCGCTCTGGGAAGGCGGCCACGGGTACGACCCGGGTGGCCTGAAGAACAACAGCACCCACAGCACTGAGAACATGACGGTGCTGCTCGCGGGCCGCGCCGGCGGGCTGAAGCCCGGTAAGCACATCGTCGCCACCAACAAGCACCCGGCGAATGTGCTGATCACCGCGATGAAGGCGGTGGGTTACTCCCAGAACACGCTCGGCGAGGTGACCGGAGAGCTGCCCGAGCTGAAGACCTGAGGGCGCTGTAGAGCCGCGCCCCCTGCGCGTGGCATGTTGCGCGCCCATGCGAGTGCTGAAGATCAACGGGCGCGAGGCCCGGGTCGATGTTCCGGACGACGTGCCGTTGCTGTGGGTGATCCGCGAAGAGCTCGGGATGTGCGGCACCAAGTTCGGCTGCGGGATGGCGCTGTGCGGCGCCTGCACGATTCACCTCGACGGCGTGCCGACCCGGTCGTGCGTGACGCCGGTGAGCGCGGCGGACGGCAAGGAGATCACCACCATCGAGGGCCTGTCGCCCAACGGCAGCCATCCGGTGCAGCGGGCGTGGGTCGAGCAGAACGTTCCCCAGTGCGGCTACTGCCAGTCGGGGCAGATCATGTCCGCGGCGGCGCTGCTGAAGGAGAAGCCGCACCCGACGGACGAGGAGATCACCGCGGCGATGTCGGGGAACCTGTGCCGCTGCGGGACTTATTGCCGGATTCGGCTGGCGATCAAGCGGGCGGCGACGCCGTGAGCGACCTGTCGAGGCGAGGGTTTCTTCGGGCATCCGCGGCCGTCGGCGGGGGGCTGTCGATCGGGTTCTGGCTGCCGTCCGAGGCCGAAGCGAAGTCCTTGGAGGCGGCGCCGAGAAAGACGTTCGCTCCCAATGCCTGGATCCGGGTGACCCCCGACGATCGGGTGCAGTTCGTGCTCGATCGGGTGGAGATGGGGCAGGGCGTGCGGACCTCGCACGCGATGCTCGTGGCCGAGGAGCTGTTCGTCGCGCCGCAGAAGCTCGAGTGCCTCTTCGCCGAGGCAGACCGGGTGTACGACAACCCCGAGATTGGCTTTCAGGTCACCGGGGGGTCGACGAGCGTGCGGACCAGCTGGGAGCCGCTGCGGCGGGCGGCGGCGACGGCGCGGGAGATGTTGCTCGCCGCGGCCGCGCGCCAGTGGAAGGTGCCCGCCGCCGAGTGCTTCGCCGACGAGGGGGCGATCGTCCACCGCCCCACCGAACGGCGGCTTCGCTATGGGGAGCTGAGCCAGAGCGCCGCGCAGAGCGACGTGCCGTCGGTGACGCTGAGAACCCGGGACTTCCGGGTAATCGGCCAGCCGCTCGATCGGCTCGATGCAGGTCCGAAGGTCGACGGGTCGGCGGTCTACGGGATGGACGTGCAGCTGCCAGGGATGTTGTGCGCCGCGGTGGCGCGCTGCCCGGTCTTCGGGGGCAAGGTGAAGTCGTTCAAGTCCGAGGCTGCGCGGGCGGCCCTCGGAGTCCAGGCGGTGCTCGAGATTCCGTCGGGCGTGGCGGTGGTGGCGTCGAGGTACTGGCAGGCGCTGCGCGCGGTCAAGTTGCTCGAGATCGAGTGGGACGAGGGACCCGGGGCAGGCGATGACTCGGCGGCGATGCTCGAGCGGTACCGGGGCGCGCTCAAGGGTGAGGCGGGGAAGCGGGTGCGCTCTGAAGGCGACATCGAGAAGGGCTTTGCCGGGGCGGCGAAGGTCCTCGAGGCGGAGTACTTCGCGCCCTATGTGGCCCACGCGACGATGGAGCCGATGAACGCCACGGCGCACGTGGCCGACGGGCGGTGCGAGATCTGGTCCGGCTCGCAGGGGCCGGCGGGCCCGATGGTGACGGCGCGGCGGCTCACCGGCTTCTCGTCGGAGCGGATCACGGTGCACCAGACGTGGGCTGGCGGTTTCGGGCGGCGCGCGCATCCGGACTTCGTCGAGGAGGCGCTGCGGCTGACGATGGCGCTCAAGGTTCCGGTGAAGGTGATCTGGACCCGGAGTGACGACCTGCAGCACGACTACTACCGGCCGATGGCGGTCAACGCGATGCGGGGCGCGCTGTCGGCGGACGGGAAGGTCACCGCGTGGCACCATCGCACCGCGACGCAATCGATCGTCGCAAGCATTGGCCACGAGTGGGCGGCGGGGCTGATGCCGGAGGCCCTTCCGCCGGGGCTCAAGGCCTGGGTCGGTGCCCGGGCGGAGCATTTTTACCAGACGGGGACGGCGCTCGATTCCACGGCGATGGAGGGCGGTGATTCGATTCCCTACGAGCTTCCGAACGTGGCGGTGGACTGGGTTCAACAGCAGTCCCGGATTCCGGTCGGCTTCTGGCGCTCGGTGGGTCACTCGCATCAGGCGTTCGTCGTCGAGAGCTTCATCGACGAGCTGGCGCAGGCGGCGGGAAAGGACCCGTACGAGTTCCGGCGCGCCCTTTTGACGAAGAAGCACCGCAACCGCTGGGTGCTCGAACTGGCGGCGAAGCAGGCCGGGTGGGGCACGCCGCCTCCGGCCGGCGTCTTCCGCGGAATCGCTCAGCACTTCTCCTTCAACAGCTACGCCGCCGCGGTGTCAGAGGTCTCGGTCGAGGATACGCAGATCAAGGTCCACCGGCTGGTGGTTGCGATCGACTGTGGGTTGGTGGTGAACCCGCAGCTCGTACGGGCCCAGTTGGAATCAGCCGCGATCTACGGGCTCTCGGCGGCGCTGAAGCATCAGATCACCATCGCCAAGGGGCGCGTCGCCCAGAACAACTTCTATGATTTCGACCTGATACGGATGCACGAGGCACCCATTATCGAGGCGCACTTCGTTGAGAACCAGGCCGCGCCATCAGGCGCTGGTGAGCCCGGCGTTCCGGTCATTGCGCCGGCGGTTGCCAACGCGGTCTTCGCTGCGACAGGAAAACGACTCCGGAGTTTGCCGTTGCGCTTGGTTTAGGCGGGATCAGAGGTGGAGAGACCAAGACGCCTTTGGCCGTACGGTTCCTTCCAGAGGAGACCTTGAGCGAAGCTAGAAGACCTTGAGCAGGACGCCGTTCACGGCGGCGTCATACCGGACGGTTTGGGCCCCGGTGGCATCCTGGCCCCCAAAGAGAGCGCCGAAGCTGCCGAAGATGTCCATCTGGAACAGGCCTTCGATCAGCAGGTGGAGGCCCGGGCCGATCGCCGTTCCAATTCTTGGGTATTCGCCTCCGTTCCTCCGATCGAGCTGTCCGAACAAGAACACCTCGTGGAACAGGCTCAGCTTGAGGATGTCGCGGGTCAGCGAGAACCGGAACTCAGCGGTCGCGTTCACCGCGTGGCGCACGAAGTTGTCGCCGAACACGCCGTGGGTGTACTCGCCGACGCTGTCCTCGTCGTGGAAGTTGATGTCGCCAACCAGGGCCCGGCCCCGGCTTCGGAACCACAGGTCGTGCCAGCCGAAAGGCGTCACCTGCTGATAGCGGTAGTGGGCGTAGCCGAACCAGGGGTTGGTCACGGGGACCTCCGGCCGCGTCAGCTGGCGGTACACCGCAGCCTCGATCACCAGCTGGTGGCGGCGATCGCTGCGGTTGTTGCTGGGGTCGAAGATGAACTCAGCGTTGAACTCGAAGAACGCCCGCACCCGCTCAGAGTACGGGCCGCCAACCCAGTTCCCGGGCCGCGGCTGGATCGAGTCGGGAACCGTGAAGAGACAGGGCAGCCCAACGTCGGGCGGACAGCTCTGCCCGTCCTCGGTGCGCCGCTGCAGCGGCACGTACCCCGGGGTCACTCCGAAGATCCGGCGCCATTGAACCCCAGTACCCAGCGACAGGTGCCACCCGGGCCGAGGCTCGTGCTCGAGGTGGACTGCGCCCGAGACGTTCGCCGTCAGGTAGTCCTCGATTCCCAGGTCGCGCCGCTGCCTCGATAGAAATTCGTTCTTCACCCAAACGAATGGCCGCAGGTCCCCGACCAGCTTCGGCGAGTACCAGCGGCCCTCGAGGCTGGTGCGGCTGAAGCCAACGTAGAAGTTGTCGTCGAGCAGCTTGCGCTTCACCCCTGCGCCGCCGCTGACGCGCAACTGCAAGCGGTCGTCCTCGAAGATCCAGTCTTTGCGCTGGTAGGTAACGAGCAGCTCGAGGCCATCGGCGTAGCTGGTCCGAATGTCGGCCCACGCTCCAAGGCCCCACTCGCTCTCGGCGAAGAAGAAGTGCAGCTCCCAGGGCTCGCGCTCATGCAGCAGCTCGATGCCCTTGATCTCGGGAAGCTTCTCCAGCTGCGGCCCGATGTGGGTCAGCGCCGCGGTGGGGACGAGAAGGAACCAGACCTTGCCCAGGCCGAGGTCATTCGCCAGCGCATCCACCTGCTGCTGGAGCATCGGTCGGTTGAAGACCTCGTGGGGGATCTCGATCTGGAAGGTGAAGCGCAGGTTCTGAAAGGTCAGCCGCCCGCGGTAAACCACCTTCTCGAGGCGCCCCTCATTGATCCCGATGTCGATCTCGTTGTCGTGCGCAACGGCGTGGACACTCGACAGCTCGTAGCCCGACTGCCGCAGGAACTTCGCCAGCGTTCGCTCAATGTAGGCCGCCGTCTCCGCGTCGGCCTTGTAATAATCCCCGAGCTTGAGCACCGCGAGGTAGACGCCGTCGGTCAGCACCCGGTTGCCGGCGAACACCAGCTTTGGCAGCGGCAGCGGCGCGTTCTCGATCGACGCTGGGGCTGGGGTGGGGGGCGGCGGCGGCAGATCAGCGGTGGCGACCGACTCCGGCGGCTCCGCCTGGGCGGTCGAACTGACGGGCGGAAGGGGCGGCTCGGCGGCGAGGAGCGCAACGGCGACGAGGGGCCAGGTCACTGAAACGCCATCCTCGCCGTGGAACGGTCTGCGCTCAAGCTCGACAGCGCGCTGAGTTGCAGGCAAACGCGGGTACCGAACATGGGGTCACTGTTTCATATCCTGCTCGCCCTGCTGGTGGTGGTGGTGGTGGCGCGGGCGATGGGCGCGCTCTTCGTCCGCCTTGGCCAGCCGCCAGTGCTGGGAGAGGTGATCGCGGGCCTTCTGCTCGGCCCGTCGTTTCTCGGCCGGGTGGCTCCCCAGGCACAAGGGTTCCTCCTCCCGCCCGATGCCTCGACCAGCATCGGGATGCTGGCGCAGATCGGCGTCGTCCTCTTCATGTTCCTCATCGGGCTCGAGCTCGACACCAGCCACCTCAAGGACAGCAAACGCGCGGCGCTGGTGATCTCCAACTTCAGCGTTGCGCTGCCCTTCGTCCTCGGGGCCGGACTCGCGATGTGGCTGCATCCGCGGTTCGCCCCACCGGGGGTGTCATTGACGCCATTCGTGTTGTTCGTCGGAGCGGCGATGTCGGTCACCGCGTTCCCGGTGTTGGCCCGGATCGTCAAGGACAGCGGACTGTCCGCCGAGCCGATCGGCGTGCTGGCGCTGACCTGCGCCGCGATCAACGACGTCAGCGCCTGGTGCCTGCTGGCGTTCGCCACCTCGGCGGTGAGCGGAACCGTGGGGGGCGCGCTGGGCACGGTGGCG
>JAYVRT010000892.1:0-12873 GCA_043776025.1 Archangiaceae bacterium
TGGCCAACGCCGGGTTGGCGACGACGGTCGACTTGCCGATGACCACCACCCCCGTCACCTTCGCCACGCCCAGCGGAGCGGCAGGGCACGCGGTCGAGATGCCGGTGGAGTTCGCCGCGCCGTTGACGTTCTGAATGGTGAAGCCGCTGAAGGCACCGAGGTCATGGACCACCACCGCACTCTGGGCCGAGGTGTTGTCGGTGAAGTTGATCACGTAGTTGACCGGCGTCGGCATCGCGTCGGAGGTCGTCAGGGTCACGTTGGAGTTGACGTTCAGGGGGAACGTCTCGGCGTTGAAGACTTCGCTGCCCGCCCCGGTGGCGCCGGTGGCAACCACCGAGACCGGGCCGGCGGCGGCGACGAGGTTGGCGGCGGTGAGCGCCGAGGTCAGCGTCTTGTAGCGGCACTGAGAAGGGCTGTTGAGGCCCGTGGGGAACGGGGCCGCAGCGGCGGTCGAGCCGTTCACCGCGTCGGCGTAGAACGAAGTGCTGGCGTTCGCCGCGCACTCGCAGCCTGCCGCACCGGCCTTGTTGCCGCAGACCAGGCTCGACGCGGAGCAACTGGTCGTCTGTTGCCACGCGTTGCAGCCTCCGACCGCGGTGCAGGTGAGCAACATGTTGGTGTTACCCGTCTCGCACGCCGTCGCTCCGACGACGCTGCAACCCCCACCGGAGATCGGCTGGGCCGCGACCGCGGGACAGGTGCAGCTGACCGCGAGCGGCGCGCCGGTGCAGACCTTCGGGACGGTGCAGGGAGCGACAGCTCCCGAGGCGAGGCAGGCGTCGGAGTCGACCGCGCACGCCACGATGCCGGTATTGCCCGTGCTGCAGTAGTTGCCTGCGCCCGAGGCGCAGATCGGGTCGGTCTTGCAGATGCACGACGCCGGGGTGCCGGCGACGCAGGCCTGGTGCGTCCCGCAGGCGACCAGCGACTGGACCTTGAGGCAGCCTCCGCCGACGTCGACGCAGGTGCCGAGCTTCGGCGCCCCGGTCGGGTCGCAGGCGCGCATCGCGGCCGCGCTGCAGCCAGGATCCGAGATGCACGCTCCACCGCCACCACCCGTGCCACCCGCCGAGCCGCCGCCAACACCACCGCCGGCGCCACCCGCCGAGCCGCCACCCGCCCCACCCGCGGTCCCGCCTCCAGCACCGCCCGCGGTCCCGCCTCCAGCGCCGCCCGCGGTCCCGCCTCCGGCTCCGGCTCCGCCCGCGGTCCCGCCTCCGGCTCCGCCGCCCATCCCTCCCGGTGCCACGTTGTTGCAGTTACAACCGGGACCCATCGCCATCAGCGACAGCAGAGAAACGGCCGCCAGGGAGGTACGCGCACGTCGGGAAATGGAGCGCAATGAGATCCTCGGGGGGAGAAGGGTTGGGCCCACGGTCCAATATTCGTGCCCGGCGAGAACCGAACAGATTGCGGCACGATGGTTCTTCTCCGCCCTGCTGGCTACGCAATCTGTGCCGGTGAGCTCTGACTTGTTTGCGAGGCTGGGCGCTGGGCGGCGCGCAGGGTGAAGAAGGAGATCTCGGGCCGCGAGTCCACCCGCAGCGCGGCGCCGCCGACTCCGTACCCGAGGCCGCGGTTGACGTAGAGGTGGTTCCCGTTCACCGCGTACATCCCCCGGACGTAGGGCTGGCCGAGTCGCGCGAGCACCCGCCGCGTCACGCCGGGGACGTGGATCTGCCCCCCGTGGGTGTGGCCGGTGAGGCAGAGCAGCCCGCCGCCGGCCGGCAGCTTCTCCGCGGTGGGCGGGGTGTGGGTGAGCACGAGCCGCGAACCGTGGCCGACGCCCTTGAACGCCGCGCCGACGTCGTCGTGGCCGCTGCGTTCGTCGTCGATGCCGATGATCGACAGCCGCGCGCCCCGTACCGAGACCCGGGTGTGCGCGTTGCGAAGGACAGTGCACCCTGCCCGCTCGAGCTGGGCGGTGACGCCGTGGGCGTGGGTCCAGTGGTCATGGTTTCCGAGCACTGCGAACGCCGGCGGCTCGAGCCCCTTCAGTTGCTCCGCCAGCAGCGCCACCGCTGCGGCGTGGTTGGTCACGTAGTCGACGGTGAGGACGACGAGGTCGACGTGCGCGGCGTTGACCGCTCGCACCGCGGCGCGGATTCGCTCCGGGGGCGTCGACCAGCCGACGTGAAGGTCCGACAGCTGGGCGATGCGCAGCCCGTCGTGGGCGCCGGACAGTCCTTTGACCTTCACCTCGTGGTGCGTCTGCTCGAAGGCCGCCCGCCAGCCCCGCGAGCCGCGCGCGGCCAGCGTCGCCGCTCCCGCGAGGCCGGCCCAGAGCGCATGCGGGTTCATCGCGTCCCTCCGGTGGCCCAGCCGACGACCACCGGCTCGCCGCGCAGGTGGTGGTGGAGCACCACCGTCACCTCGCGGACCCCGGCGGGCGTCCACCCGACGTCGACGGTGTCGCCTCCGACGCGGCGCTCGGGCTGAAGCGGAATCGAGCGCCCGCTGGCGTCTCCACCGCGCACCTCGACACGCATCCCGTCGAGCCGCTGGGCGAAGCGGACCTGGATCGCGCGCGCCTCAGGGGGAACGTCGAAGGCGAGCTCGACCTGGCCGTGGTGGCGGTGCGCCGCCGAGTAGCGGAACAGCGGCTGCTCGGTCATCGACGGCGCCTGCGTCAACAACAGGCAGAGCAGCGCGGTCACGCCCGCACCTGCGCGCCGCCCGAGGACTTCTGCCGGGACGCGAAGAGCGCGCCGCCGAAGAGCATCGCGCCGCCGCCGAGGAGCGCGACGATGCGAAGGCCGCCGCCGAGGTGCATCGTGTCGTAGAGGAGAATCTTCCCCACCGCGACCGCGAGCGCCGCGAAGCCGGCGTCCCGGGAGAACGCGTCCTGACGGCGCGCGGCGCTGGCGACGAGGCCGACGCCGAAGAGCACCCAGGCGAAGGAGAGGATCAGCCGGCGGCCGATCTCGTCGGCGAGGTAGCGGGCGGTGAAGAGGTGGAAGTACGCGGCGCCGCTGCAGGCGAGCACGGCGACCACCAGCCCGTACCAGAGCAGCAGCCGCTGGGCCTTGCTCGCCTGTGCCGAGCGGGAGAGCGCGAAGGCGGTCACCGCGCTGGTGATGGCCAAGGCGGGGATCAAGATCGGCGTCTTGGTGAGCACGAACCAGGTGGCGCCGAGCGCGCTCACTCCCAGCATCGCCGCGGGTCCGACCCAGCCCCAGCGCTCGGGCAGCCGCTTGATCGACACCGCCGCCGCGCCGAGGGCGCCGACGACGAGGAACGCCTCGGGAGGGACCTGAAGGTCCTTCCAGAGGAAACCGCCGGCGGTGACCCAGAGGACCAGACCGCCCAGCGCCAGCACGACGATGTCCCAACGTTTGGTTTGCATGCCTGGAAGCATCACCAACCGTCACGGCGCTCGTGCGACGCCGCCGGGGATCTTCGAAGGACTGTGTGTGGCAGCCGTGTGGCCAACCCTTCGGCGGGTCCGCGCACCGGGGGGACTGGTCGGGATTCTTTGCGGAAATCGCCAATTCGGCTGACCAGTCCCCAGGCAGTCGGGGGGCGAGGGTCTGCCGAGAGCACCGAAGCTCTCGCTAGACCCTGGGCAGGCGAACCCGGAAACAGGCGCCGGCGCCGGGGGGCGAGACGAGCTCGACCTGGGCGCCGTGGGCGACGGCCACCGCCTGGGCGATCGTCAACCCCAGCCCGGTGCCGGCCGGCTGGCCCGGGGGACGGACGGTGAAGAAGCGGCGGAAGATCTTGTCGCGGTTGCCTTCGGACACGCCGGGCCCCGAGTCGGTGATTGACGTGGCGACGCCGTCCTGCGTCCCCTCGACGGCGACCGTCACCGTCCCCTTCGGGGCCGCGTGGATCCCCGCGTTGTCGAGGAGGTTGCGCAGCAGCCGTTCCCAAGCGGCGGGGACGACGGAGATCCGCTCGACCTTCGGGTCGAGGCGCAGCTCGAAGGTGACGCCCTCGGTGCGGGGGTCGTTGCGGTACTCGGAGAGCAGCCGCTGAAGCAGCGCGGGGTAGTCGAGCGACTCGCGGGGCTCCTGCGGCAGCGCGGCCTCGAGGCGGGCGAGCGAGAGCAGCGCTTCGGTGGTGGCGAGCAACCGTTGCGCCGCGGTGGTCGAGGCCGAGGCGAGCAGCTGGCGCTTCTCGTCGGTGAGCGCGCGGGTGGTGCCCAGGTGTTCGGCGGCGGCGGCGATGGTGGCGAGCGGGTTCTTGAACTCGTGGGCGAGGTCGGCGGCGAGATCCACCGCCTCCTTGCGCCGCGCCTCGAGTGAGCCGGCCAGCTGATTCATCGAGCGCGCCAGCTGTCCCAGCTCGTCGGCGCGGGAGAGCAGCTCGGGGGGAGCCAGCGGCGTGCGCGGGTAGCTCTGGGCGGCGCGGGCGAGGCGTTCGAGCGGGCGCACCAGCCAGTGGCCGAGGGCCGCGGCGGCGAGGAGCGCGGCCACCGCCTGGTAGAGGGTGAGCCGCAGCAGCTCGCGGCGGCGATCGAGCAGCTCGCGCACCCCTCGGTGCGAGGCCTTGGTCAGCACCACCGCGCCGCCACCGCGCAGCGGCGCGGCGAAGGTCATCGCCACTGTCTGGCCGGAGGAGACGTGGACCTCGAAGGACTCTTCGCCCGCGAGCGCGACGACCACCTCGGCGCGTCGATCGAGCGGCCCGAACTGTCGATCCACCTCGGCGAGGTGCTCGTGGACCCGCGCCGGTCCAGCGAAGAAGTCGGTGACCATCTCCACCGGACCTCGAACCCAGACTGAGTCGTCGTCCTTGCCGAGCTCGGCGCCCACGACGCCCGCGGACGAGACCACCCGCAGCATCACTCCGTGGCCCGCCGCCAACTTCGCCAGCGTGGCGTCCGACCCGTCGCCCGACCGGGCCTCGGCGGCGATCGACCGAAGCTGCTGCTGGTAGGTGCGCACCACCCACTTCTGGGTGACCCAGCCGGCGAGCATCGCGGCGAAGGGCACCATCACCAGGCCGAGCGAGACGCCGAAGATGACGGCGCGGGCGCTGACCGTCTGCCGCTGGGTCACGGCCCACCGCGGTACTTGTAGCCGACGCCGATCACCGTCTCGATCTCATCGAAGCCTTGATCGACCGCCTTGAGTTTCTTGCGGATGCGCTTGATGAAAGTGTCGACGGTGCGATCGGTGACGACGACGTCGCCGCCCCGCGCCAGGTCGAGCAGCCGGTCGCGGGTGAGGACGAAGCCGCGCTGCTGCACGAGGGCGGCGAGCACCAGCAGCTCCGAGCGGGTGAGCTCGACCGGCTGCTTCGCCCACCAGACCTCGAAGCGCGCCCGATCGACCACCAGCTGCCCTGCCTCGAGGCGCTGCGGGTTCACGGGGGCCAGCGGCTCGAGCCGACGCGCGAGCGCGCGGATCCTCGCCACCAGCTCGCGGATGCTGAACGGTTTGGTGAGGTAGTCGTCGGCGCCGAGCTCGAGGCCGTTGACGCGATCGGCCTCCTCGGCGCGCGAGGTGAGCAGGAAGATCGGCACCCGCGACTGGGCGCGGATCTTCCGGCACAGCTCCAGCCCGTCGAGCTCGGGCATCAGCACGTCGAGGATCAACAGGTCGAACGGTGCGGCCTTGAACGCCTTGAGCCCGAGCGCTCCGTTGGCGGCGATGGTGACCTCGTAGCCTTCTTCGCTCAGCGCGCTGGCGAGCACCGCGCTCAGCGCCGTGTCGTCATCGACCAGGAGCAACCGGCGAATCATCGCGCCCGCTCCAACAGCTCAGGGGCCCATGCCAGTCCTGGGCAGCGCGCGATCGGAGAAGTCACCGCCTCAGTCTACCCGGCTGCTCCGGCTTCGAGGCCCTCGCGCTCCCGTTCGCCAGTCGGGTGTGAGCCAGTCGCCGACCGACCCTGAAGTGAGGTAGGCAGCCGCGGCCAGCCTTACCCCTTCAGAGATCCCATGCGCCTCTTGCCCATCGCCGCCGTCTTCGCCGTCCTCGCCGCGCTCGCCGCTTGCGGCGCAGGCGCAACGACCTGCGTCAATGGAGTCAGCGCTGCCTGCTCCTGCACCGACGGCAGAACGGGGGCCCAGGTCTGCACGAGCGGCAGCTTCGGCAGCTGTGTCTGTAACGGCGCGGGCGGCGGCAGTGGCGGGGGCGGGGGCGGGGGCGGGGGTTCGGGCGGAGGCAGCGCCGCCGTGTGCGGCCCGTCGACCTGTTCCGGCTGCTGCGACAGCACGGGCAGTTGCTTTCCGGGCACGACCAGCACGGCCTGCGGGAAGCAGGGTGCCTCGTGTGTCAACTGCGGCGCGGTCTCCAAGGTCTGCACCGCCAACCAGAGCTGCGGAGCGCCGTCCGGCGCGAAGCGGATCTTCATCACTGCCACCAAGTACAACGGCAACCTCGGAGGCCTGACGGGCGCTGACGCCAAGTGCCTCACGGCCGCGCAGGCGGCGAGCCTCGGGGGCGCCTGGAAGGCGTGGCTCTCCGACGCCACCACCGACGCGATCGACCGGATCACCGACGTCGGCCCCTGGGTCCAGGTGGGTAGCGCGGACATCGTCTTCAACAACAAGGCGAACCTCTCCACCATCCCGCTGAAAGGAATCGCGCTCACCGAGCAGGGCACCAACATCGGCAGCGGCACTCAGCAGTACGCCTGGACCGGCAGCGACAACGGCGGAACCCGCTTCAACTCACAGTGCGCGTCCGCCGGAAGCTGGAGCTCGACCTCCAGCGCCGACTTCGGCCGCGTCGGAACCGCGGACTCGACGAGCCTGTGGACGGCGAACGGCAGCCTGGCGTGCAACACGCTGAACCACCTGTACTGCGTCGAGCAGTGAGCCCTACTTGTTGCCGGCCTGGCGTGCCTGACCGTTGAGCTGCTTGGCCTTTCCTTCGGCCTGCATCTGGGCGTTGTCGATCGCGCCGCCGAGGCGGCTCTGCAGCCCTCCGACGACCGCTTCGACCTTGCCCTTGAGGCGCTCGGAGCCCTTGGCGGTCTCGTTCTCGGCCTTGCCCTTGAGCTCCTTCACCTTGCCCTCGGCCTGCATCTGCTGATTGCCGATCGCCTTGCCCACGGCGCCCTTCACTTTGCCGCCGAGCTCCTCGATCGCCCCTTCAATCCGCTTGCTCTGGTTGCTGACTGTTTGCGTCGGATCGTCGCGTCGGTGAGCCCGAGCCCTCACCCGCTCGTCGGCAGGCCGCCCCGCCGACGCCCCGCTTTAGCGGCCAGCCTGCCCCAGGGGGTCGGCCGCTGGCGCGCGGAAGAAGTCGAGCGGCGCCTGCCGGAAGCGGCGCAGCACCGCGCGGAAGAGCCCGAACTGTGCGAGGGCGCCGACCTCACGCGCCCGCAAAGCGACGAAGAGGGCGAGGGCAAAGCTGACGCCGAAGTTGCACAGCCCGATCACCCCGATCGCGGACAGCGCCCAGAGGTAGTCGGCCTGGAGCACCCTCTCGGGCCCGAGGGTGAGCCCGGCGAAGGTGAGCTGCCCGGTCGCGAAGGTGACGTGCCGGACCTCGATCGGGATCCCCACCAGCACCCCGAGCACCGGCGAGACGCCGAGGAACAGGCCGAGGCTGACGCTGCCGCCGAACCCCGAGATGTTGTTGAGGAGGAACTTTGAGAACTTCAGGGTCCGCTCGCTGCCAAAAAGCGCGCGAAGCCCGCGGCTGCTGGCGATCGCCTCGTGGAGCTTGTTGACGACGAACCAGTTCTCCAGCGTGCCGCCGGCGATGCTCGCCGCCCAGAGGAAGCAGCCGGTGAGCATCGCGTAGAAGATCGTCGGTGACGCGAAGGGGTGGTGCTTGTGGACGATCTTCTCGGCGGACTCGGTGTCGAGCAGCCAATGTCCGCTCAGCAGGCGCACCAGCAGGTTGATCAGGATCACCCCGGGGACGACCATGCCGAGGTTCCCGGCCACCGCGGCGAGCTGGCTGCGGAACGCCCGGGCGACCTGTTCCACCAGCGGCCCGAGGTCCGCCTCCTCGGGGGTGTCGAGCCCCGAGGTGGTCTCCTTGATCGCGCCAGCGAGGGTCGCCGCGGTCATCGCCGGTTGCTTGGTCGCGAGGGTGAAGCCGAACAGCTGCATCGCGACGAACCCGGTCGCGTAGTTGAGGGCGTTGCTCACCCCGTCGATCAGCGGCGGGAGGTGGGCCCACCCGAAGACGAACTTGAGGAACACCGAGAACGCGGTCAGGGCGCCGCCGCCGCCGGCGGAGGTCACCATCTCGTGCTGCTCGTCGCGGGTGCGGGTGACGTAGTGCTCGCCGCCGTGCCCCGCGCGCTCGATCACCCGTAAGGCGAGCAGGCGGCTGTTGGTGCGAAAGAGCTCCCCGAGCGAGCGATCGCGGACGCCGCCGCGGATCAAGGTGTGGAGCAGCCGCGCCGAGGCCCCGGCGATCGGCTCGACCGAGAGCACCGTCACCAACGCGTAGAGGCGGTCGAGCTGGCGGTTGATGATCTCCAGCCGATAGACGAGATCGACGCTGACCCCGGTCTGATCGAGCGTGGCCACGACTTCGCGCGTCGTCTTGCGGCAGGCTGCGATGCACTCGCGGCACTGCAGCTCGGTGGTCGCGCCGGGCGAGTCGCTGGGCGCGCCGCTGACCCAGGCGCGCACCATTCGCGGCAGGGAGAGGAAGGGCGAGTCGCGCAGCTTCATCGAGCTGCGGCTGAGCCGGCGCCGCACCTCGTCCGACAGGCCGTTGGCGCTGACCCGCACCGCGAGCAGCAGCGCCGCGTCCCGCATCGCGCCCCGCAGCGGTTCGAGCGCCGCGCCCGAAGGGACGGCGAGGGCCGAGGAGAGGCGCCGCTCCAGCTCGGCCGGCAGCGACTCGAACCAGCCGACGGCGCGGGAGTTGGGGATCAGGCGGAAGAGGAGCCGTCCGAGATCGCCCTCCACGGGCGGCTCAGGGAGGATCCGCTTGCTCATCCGATCGACCGCCTCGCTCAAGATCGCCTGCTGGGTTGGCAAGCCGGTGTCGGTGAAGAGCCGGACCCCGTCGGTGAGCTCGAACGCGCGGGCGATCACCACCCGCAGGGCCGCCAACTGGGCCGGCAGCAGCTCGAGCGCATCGAGCAGCAGGGTCAGGCGCGCGGTCGCGTACGACGTCCCGTGGGCGCGCCCGGGGACGGTGCCTCGCTGGCGCAGCCAGGCCGAGAGATCTTCGAGCCACTCGGCCTGCCCGGAGAACGCGGCATGGGGATCGAGGCGGACCAACAGCGCATGCAACCGCCGCACGCAGCGGTTGTCCGGGGCGGCCGCGGAGAAGCGCGTGACGAAGTTGGCCGGGTCGATCAGGCTCGCTTCAGGCGCTGCCGCGGGGCCGGCGGTAATGTCGGACGCGCTCATCGCGTCGGGGGACATATCCCAGTGCGTGCGCCCGCGCCGCTGAGCCCTGACGAAAAAGAGAACGGGTGGAATGACCCCGCGCTGCCGTCAGCTTCCTAGGACGACCCTCGGGGTAGGCTATCCTCACCCCATGGCTCAGACCGCGCTCGGGGCGGGGCGCGCGGTGACGCTGACCCCGCTGCACCTCATTCGAGCTGGAGCCGGGCGCGACGCGATCCGGGTTCAGGCCCAGGGCTTCGGTTGGCTCTTGAGCTCGGTCGGCTTCTTCTTCGTCCGCGGTGGGTTGGACACCGTCCGCCTTCGCCGCCTGGACACCTGCCGCGCCCTCTACCTCGGCACCCGGGGCCTCTGCTGGGCAAAGGTGGAGCTCCCCGTGGCTGGCCTGATCTCGACTCCTTCCACGGGCGATGCGTCGCCTCCGCCGCTCCCGTCTCTGGTGCCTCTGCCGTCGCTTCAGCTCCAGCTGGTCGTGCACCCACCGGAGTGCCCCGAATGACTGATCAGAATCCCCAGACACACTTCGGGCTGCCCGACGCCGCGCCGGGCGGCATCTTCTCCCGCTTCCTCTGGTTCTGCGCCGGCGCGGACGCGTCGCTGCTGCGACACTGCCCCCACTCGGATCGCGTCAAGTACCAGGGCATCGGCGGCATCGTCCTCGCCACCGCGGTGCTCGCCTTCTCCTCCGGCAGCTACGCCTTCTACGCTGTCTTCTGCCCGAAGGACGACACCGCGCTCAGCCTCTCGGTGCACCTTCCGACGGTGCTCCAGTCGATGGCGGCGGGGCTCGTCTGGGCGCTGATCATCTTCAACATCGACCGCTTCATCGTCTCCAGCACCGGCAAGTCCGACGGCTCCGACTCGATCACCTGGAACCAGTTCTCCAAGGCGATTCCCCGCATCATCATGGCGCTGATCATCGGCGTCTGTATCTCCGCGCCGCTCGAGATCCGGATCCTCAAGCCGGAGATCGACGCCCAGCTCGAGCTCGAGCAGAACGAATACCTCGGGCGACTCAACGCCCACTCCGACCGGATGATCGAGGCCCGCCGCACCGAGCTGCGCAAGCGGGTCGACGAAGCGCAGCAGCGGCTCGACGGCCGCGGCGACTACTTCGAGAAGCGCCGCCTGGAGATCAAGGAGCAGCGCCGGCTGCTCGAGCTCGAGGCCGAGGGGAAGACCGGCAGCAAGAAGGCCGGCCGCGGCCCCGCCTGGCAGGACAAGCACGACACCCTCGACAAGATGGAACAGGAACTTCAGGTCGACCGCGGGCGGGACAAGGAGAAGCTTTCGCCGCTCGAGTCCGACCAGAAGACCTGGAAGGGGGAGCTCGAGGCGCTCGATCGAGAGCTGGCCGCCGCGCGCGCCAGCAACCTGAAGCAGGCCCGCAACCTCGACGGCCTGCTCAAGCGGATCCAGGTCAGCCACGACATCGGCGGCACCGTGCCCTGGTGGATCATGCTCCTGCTGCTCGCGATCGAGACCGGCCCGATCTTCTTCAAGATGATGCTCGTCCGCGGCGCCTACGACTACCTCGACGAGAACCTTAAGCGCCTCGCCGCGGCCCGGACCGGCGTCGAGTCGCTCGGGTACGTCTTCACCGCCGAGGGCAACCTCGAGCTGAAGGACGACCGGTTCCACCAGGCCGAAGCCACGCTCAAGGCCGAGCTCGAGCGCCTCAAGCTCCAGAGCGAGCTCACCCGGGAAGTGCACCAGCGCTTCGGTGAGAAGGCACGGGAGGAGATCGCCGCCGACCCGAAGAAGTTCGCCCGGACGGACGGAAAGGGTTCGTGAGTCCCTGGCTCGCCTCAACGCTGGGCTACGACCCGCACCGGGTGGCCGAGATGTCGGCCCCGGCCCAGCGAGCGCTGGCCCTCGTCGCGCTGGCGTCGATCCCCGCGGTGGTGCTGCTCGGGCTGGCGGCCGGCTATGGCGCCTTCCTCGCCAGCGACGTCCTCCCGCTCGCCCTCGGCGTCGGTGTCGGCGCGAGCTTCTATCTGCTCAACCTGCTGCGGGTGGCCGTCGCCGGTGGCGGAGTCGGCCCGCAGCAGCCAATCGAGATGGCGATTCGCTGGGGGCCGCGGACGGTGCCCCTGGTGATGCTGGCGGTGCTTGGCGTCTTCTTCGCCCAGCCGCTGATCCTCGCCGCGTTGGCGGCGGAGCAGGACGTCGCGGTCGAGCAACTGCGCCACGAGCTGGGAGCCAAGCACTCCGAGGCCACGCTCCGCGCCCTGGGCGAAGAGCGCGGTGGCGCCGAGGCACGGCTCACCGCTGCCAACGCCCGGCTCGCCGCCCGGCAGAAGACGCTCGAGGCGCGGCGCCGCGAGCTCGCTTCCGTCGGGGATTCCACGGGCCAGCGGGCGCTCAAAGGCGCGGTCGCGGAGGACCAGCTCGCGCTCGAGCAGCAGCGCAGCGAAGTGCAGCGGGCCGCCGACGGGCTCGCTCAAGTCCGCGAGCGCCAGGCGCAGCTGCAAATGCGCGAGGTGGCTCCCTACCTGCGGCACCTGGGCCGGTCGCACTTCCTCCTGCGCCGCCTTCAGCTCACCTGGGAGCGGCCGCTTCGCCCGCTCGCCCTCTCGGCGTTGATGATCGTGCTGATGGTGTTGCCCTGGCTGACCTCGGCGACCCTCGCCCGCGGCGCGTCGCGTTCCTACGAGGCGCGCCGATGGGCCGCGAACCGCAAGTTGATCGACGCCGCGTACGCCGAGGCGCGCCGGCTTCAGGCCCAGGCGCTCGCCCACTGGGCGACCTACGAAGGCCCGCGGCTCGGGTTGTACGAGGACGCGCCGTACGACACCAAGCTCCGCGCGGGAGCCGGCGCCTATGAGGCGCGGCATGGTTGAAGCGCGGTGGGTCAAGGGCCAGCTGACGGGCACCTGCGTCGGCAAGCCCACCCGCAAACGCGGCGGGTCCGGGCTCGCGCGCTGGTACCAGCTCGAGCTCGTCGATGCAGTGATCAGCGATTGGGTGATGGTCGCCGGCCCTCCGGGCGTTCCTCCGAAGGGCGAAGCGCCGTTTGGGCAGGCGAAGCTGAACGACGCGCGGCTGCGATCGCTCACCCCGGGAGGGAATGACGAGGCGCTCGCCTTGCGCGAGGTGTCGGTCTGGGATTGGAAGATGCGCGACCAGCGCGAGGCGGGCGGGGAGAGCCGCTGCACGCTCAGCGGCACCGTCTTCGCCCAGGTGGTCGAGGGCACCCGGCGGCCGATCTCCGCCGATGACGATCGCATCGGCGCCTGGGGTTGCGTCGGCGTGTTGCTCGGGCTGCTCGCCGGCTTCTGGTTGTGGTGGCGGTGCGGCCCGTTCACGTGCGGGATGTGGGCCGCTGTCGTGCTCACCTCGTGGTGGTCGAATCGATCGCGGACCCGGCGGCGCACCCCGCCTGGGTTGCCGTCGCAGATTCTTCAGGGCGTCCTCGGGCTGCTCCTCATTCTCGGCGCGGCGGCGCTGGTGCTGGCGCGGCCTATTTGACGAGTTCGAGCGTACCGAACTTTTCAGGCGTGTGATAGGAAGGGCTCCCGACTTCGCGCCAGGCGAAGAATTTGCGATTCGGCGGACCGTCTTCGATGCGATAAAAATTCACCCGGAACTTC
>JAYVRT010000893.1:0-3665 GCA_043776025.1 Archangiaceae bacterium
GCCGGCGTGGCGCGATCTGGCGATGGTCACGTTGCGATTCCTGCTGGAGAACCTCTACGACGGCCAGGACGTCTTCCACTACTGGGATGGCACCTACCACCTGCCCGGCATGCTCGGCGACCAGGCGCACCTGGTGCGAGCGCTGATCGACCTGCATCATCCCCCAGCCGTTGCCGCCGTCGCCGTGACCGGTGCTGTCGAGCGCGGCGCCGGCGCGGGACTCGCGGCTGGCGATCGCGGCGAGGATCGCCGGAGGCACGCCGTTGCGCGCGCCCGCCCGCTCGAACGAGTCGCGGTACTGCTGGAGCCGAGGGAGATCTTCCTGTGCCGCGCGCTGGGAAGCGGCGACCCCGCCGACCGCCGCGCCCGTCGGCTGCAGCCGGCTGAGGATCGCGTTCGGCCCCGCGTCGGCGACGGGGTCAGCCGAGGGGGCGTCGCGGTTGACGGTGGAGGGTCGGTACGAGGGAGAGGTTCCGGTGCGCGTGATCGCCATGAGCCGATTATCGCCGACTGAGAATCCGAGTTTCCGAAAATGCTCAACGGTTGTTACCACTTGCGCTTGAAGCGCACCTTCATGTCGGGCGAGGTACCCGTTCAAACGCGCGGTTACGGCCGGTTGCGATCAGCCCCCCGTCGCCCCGGCGCGCTGCTCGAGGAGCACCGCCGCCTCGAGGTGGCCGCGGTGCCGGGCGAGCTCCGACAGCAGCCGTCCGTCGACCCGCACCGCGGGGTCGGCGCCGCGGGCGAGGCCGAGGGTGATCGCCAGCGTGTTCCCGTCGAGCGCGGCCTGCAGGAGCACGCGATCGGGCGGCGCGCCCCAGGACAGCAGCAGATCGACCCACTTGAGCTTCTCGAGGCAGACCGCCGCGGCGGCGGCGCGCCCCACCGGTGCCCCCTGAAGGTAGAGGCTCTGTGCCGCGTCGAAGGCGTCGGCGACGAGACAGACCTCGAGCGCGGACTCGAGCGCCTCCTTCGAGGGGTGCAGCTCGAGCAGCTCGGTGAGCGTCGCGCAGCGAGCCCCGACGATCGCGCCTTCGAGCATCACCGCGAGATCGGCCCCGCCGGCATGGAGCGTGAGGCACAGGTCGGAGATTCCCCGCTCCGCGGCGAGCCAGGCCAGAGACTGGCGGGCCCGCAACGACGAGCGCGCGGCGAACGATTCCTGCACCAGCAGCCGCAGGTCCAGCTCGCTGACTGCCTCCAGCCCTTCGAAGCCGTTGAGCATCCGCTCGAAGCCGGCCTTCAGACGCCGGCCAGCGACGTCGACCGGGCGCTCGACGCCGTGGACCCGGGCGATCTGCTGCGACTGCTCGAGGAGCACCGGAATCGAGCGGAGGTTGGGGTCGGTGTCCATCCCCCGCCTAAAAGCAGTGACGGAGATCTGGGGCAAGCCACCGATTCCGACCGTCACCCGCGCGAGACACCGGCTGGGATGAGCAGCGTGATGCACATCGGCGACCTCGCGTCGGGCACTTGAGGGCGGGAATGGCCCGTGCACCGCAAAGGTCGCATGAGCCAATACCCCGCCGCCTTCTCGATGTTCCTCGTCGCCCTCGCGGCCAACGCCGGCCAGGCCAATGACGCCGGCCGGGTCACCGTGGCCACCAGCGAGATCACGATCAATGATGTCGGCGCTCGAGGGCGAGCCTCCCTGAGAATCAGCGTTTCGGCTTGGCCTGCCACACCGTGAACATCGTGCTGTTGCCCGCCCCGCGGACCTCGATCAGGGCGCCGGGCTTGCTCTCATCCAACGGCCAGACCAGCTCGCCTTCCGACTTCATGTTCCCGTCGTTGAAGACCACCCACTCTTTGGGGTCGCCCGTTCGGGTCCACTCGGGGTGCGCCCTGTCGTAGAACGCGGTCACCTCCGCCAGCGTCGCCGGGGTCACCCAGACGCTGTTGAAGACGATCACCTTCTCGTGATCGAACGTCCCCTTCCCCTTCACCCCTTGCGCATCGGGGTAGATCGGAAGGTCGGCATGGAGGCTCTTCTTGCAGCCCCCAAGCGACAGCCCAGCGACGATCAGCACCGCGGCGAGAACTCTCAAACGTCCCTCCCCCGAAGGCAGTCGACAGTAGCCCGGCGGCTCGAACTCGGACACCGCGTTCGACGCCCCATTTAGTGTAAGTGCCCCAGGTGCTCCGGGGACTCGCGGCAATCGCGTTCGGCGTGCTCGCCGGCTGTGCCAGCTGGCACGGCCCGATCAGCGATCACTTCGACGGGGTGCGCTTCCACACCCCGAACGCCCCCGCCCGCTACGACAGTCTGAGCGGGATGTTCCGTTGGCAGCTGCACCGCGAGCCGGGCGTGTGGCGCGGCTACCACTTCGAGCCGCCGGGCCCGCCTCCGCCCTACCGGGTCGCGATGGGGAAGATGCGGGTCACCTTCATCAACCACGCGACGACGCTGCTTCAGCTCGACCGGGTCAACGTCCTCACCGACCCGGTCTACGTTGATCGCGCGAGCCCCTTTCAGCTCCTCGGGCCCCACCGGGTGCGGCCCCCGGGGATCGTCTTCGAAGAGCTGCCGCCGATCGACGTGGTGCTGATCAGCCACGCGCACTACGACCACCTCGATCTGCAGACGCTCCAGCGGCTGCAGCGCGCGTTCCCGAGGGTGAAGTTCTTCGTTGGGCTGGGCCTCAAGGACCTGCTCGAGCACGCCGGCCTGTCGAACGTGCGGCAGTTCGACTGGGGCGAGTCCGCCCAGATCGGCGCCGTCACCTTCCGCAGCACCAAGAACCAGCACTTCTCCAACCGCGGCCTGCTCGACCTCGACCGCTCGCTGTGGACCGCGTGGACCCTGGATGGAACGGGCGCGGGGAAGGCGTACTTTGCCGGCGACACGGGATATGGAGGGCACTTCAAGGAAGCGGGCGAGGAGCAGGGGCCGTTTCGCCTCGCGGTGCTGCCGATCGGGGCGTTTCGTCCGGAGTGGTTCATGAGCGCGATCCATCAGAGCCCGGAAGAAGCGGTTCAGGCGGCGATCGATCTGCGCGCCCGCACGGCGGTGCCGATGCACTACGGCACCTTCAACCTCGGGGATGACGGCGAGACCGAGCCGGTCGAACGGCTGGAGGCCGCGGCCGCCGCCGACCCACGCTCGCCCTTCGTCGTCCTCGGGTTCGGTGAGGGGCTCGACGTCCCATGATCAAGCGGCACGCGCCCATCGCCGCGCTGCTCTGGCTCGGCTGCTCGTCCGGCCCGCCGCCCGCAGCGATCCTCGCGCGGGTCGAGTTCGGCGCCGGCACCACCGCCAGGTGCGTCGAGGTGGTGGTCCGCACCTCGACCGGCACCGAGATCCGTTCCCGCCCTGTGAAGACCAGCCGGGCCCAGCCGGTGAAGGTCGGCATCATCCAGGGGAGCCTCCCCGAGGCGGTGACGCTGTTCGCCGTCGGGTTCGCGGACGACGCCTGCATGAGCCCCACCATCCCTCCCGAGCGGAGCGACGACGCCCCCGGCTCCTTCACCGCGGGGAAGACGACCGCGGTGCCGCTGACGCTGAGGCAACGAGCGACGATGGTCGATGCCGATGGCGATGGGGCGGCGTCGATCGCCTCGGGCGGCGACGACTGCGACGACACCGACCCGTCGGTGCACCCCGGCGCGCTCGAGGCCTGCTCCAACGGAAAGGACGATGACTGCGACAAGGCGATCGACTGCGC
>JAYVRT010000894.1:0-12843 GCA_043776025.1 Archangiaceae bacterium
AACCCGTGCGCCCGGCGCACAGCCTGATCGCGGCGTCGAGGTTGGCCTGCTTGTCGGCCCCGGAGGTCATCTGCACGGCGGCGGCGAGGATCATGACCCGGCGATCTAACGCACCCCGCGCATCCCCGCGTGCCGATAGGGGAAAATCCCGCCCGGTTTACACCGACGGGCGGGATGTAGTAGGTGCCTGTCCGACATTTTTCGGCAGCTTCGAAGAGTGGGCCGCCGGCCCACTTTTTTTTGGCCACACCATGGCAGCAGACAAACCGACCATCGAAAACAAGGTGCGAGAGCTCACCGGCCCCCTGCTGGAGGCCGAAGGCCTCGAGCTGGTCGACGTCGAGTACGTCCGTGAGCGCGAGGGCTTCATCCTCCGCCTGTTCATCGACAAGGCGGGCGGCGGCGTCGGCCTCGAGGACTGCACCAAGGCCTCGCATGCGGTGGACACCGTCCTCGACGTCGAGGACTTCATCCCCCACGAGTACCACCTCGAGGTCTCGAGCCCCGGCTTGAACCGGCCCCTGACCCGTCCGGAACACTTCGCCAAGGCCGTCGGGAAGAAGGTGAAGCTGAAGACCTTCGGGCCGCTGTTCGAGCCGCCCCGCAAGAACTTCGTCGGGCTGCTCAAGGCCGCTGACGCCGAGAAGGTGATCGTCGCCATCGACGGCGCCGGAGACTTCGCCGTGCCGCTGAAGGACATCGCCAAGGCGAACCTGGAGTTCGAGTTCTAGTCCCACATACAGGCTCTGTGAGCCGAGGAAACAAAGACCATGACCCCCGCCACCGCCACGCTGAAGCTCGATGACGTCCTCACCCAGGTCGCCAAGGACAAAGGCATCGACAAGGCCGTCCTCGTGATGACTCTCGAGGACGCGATGCAGACCGCCGCGAAGAAGCACTTCGGGCAGGACCGGGCGCTCGAGGCGAAGTTCGAGCCGGAGAAGGGTGTGGTGGAGATCTTCCAGGCGATCAACGTCGTCGAAGCGGTCACCGACCCGATCAACGCGATCAACCAGCTGACGATCGCCGCGGCGAAGGCGAAGGGGATGGAAGTGCAGGGCGGCGACGAGCTCGTCTTCCAGATCTTCTACCGCGACGAAGACGCCGCCGAGGCCAAGGCGCAGGACGAGCAGTACGGCGACATCCTCGGGCTGAAGACCTTCCGCCGCGGCTTCGGCCGGATCGCCGCCCAGACCGCGAAGCAGGTGCTGCTGCAGCGCACCCGCGACGTCGAGCGCGAGAACGTCTTCAACGAGTACAAAGACCGCAAGAACGAGATCGTCACCGGGATCGCCCGCCGGATGGAGCGCGGCAACCTGATCGTCGACCTCGGCCGCGCCGAGGCGGTGCTGCCGGTGCGCGAGCAGGTCCCGCGCGAGACCTACCGCCCGGGCGACCGCGTCCAGGCCTACGTGATCGACGTGCTCCGCGAGTCGAAGGGGCCGCAGATCATCCTCTCGCGCGCCTCGGTGAACCTGCTCACCAAGCTCTTCGAGATGGAAGTGCCGGAGATCGCCGAAGGGATCGTGGTGATCGAGGCCGCCGCCCGTGAGCCGGGCCGCCGCGCGAAGATCGCCGTCAGCTCCCGCGATGGCGACGTCGACCCCGTCGGGGCCTGCGTCGGTATGAAGGGCAGCCGCGTTCAGGCGGTGGTGCAGGAGCTGCGCGGCGAGAAGATCGACATCGTCCCCTGGGACGAGGATCCGGCGCGGTTCGTCTGCAGCGCGCTCGCCCCCGCCGAGGTCGCGAGGGTGATCATCGACGAGGCCAACCACGCGATGGAGATCATCGTCCCCGACGACCAGCTCTCGCTCGCGATCGGCCGCCACGGCCAGAACGTGCGGCTCGCCGCCCAGCTGACCGGCTGGAAGCTCGACATCAACTCCGAGAGCCGCGTCCGCGAGATGCGTGACTTCGCCACCAAGTCGCTGGGGGCCCTGCCCGGCGTCAACGAGATGCTGATCGAGACGCTCTACGCCCACGGCTTCCGCCAGGCGAAGGACATTCACGACGCCAGCCCCGACGTGCTCGCGCAGATCCCCGGCCTCGACCCGGCGAAGATCGCCGCGATGCAGGAGAAGGCGAGCAGCCAGAAGGACCTCGACGCCACCGAGCTGGCGCGGATGGACGCCGAGCGCGAGCAGAAGCGGCTGATCGAAGAGGGCCGTCACCCCGACGAGCTGTCGCAGGACGAACGGTTCGCCCGCGTCCGTGGCGTCGGCGAGAAGACGATCGACATGCTGAAGAAGGGCGGCTACCTCACCGTCGAGGACATCGCCCGCGAGACCGACCTGAAGCGGCTGGGCGACGTCGACGGCATCGGGATCAAGAAGGCCCGGCAGATCAAGGCCGCGGCCGAGAACTACCTGCTGGAAGAGCAGCGCAAGCGCGCCGAGCTCGACGCCCAGAAGGCGGGCGCCGCGGCGGTCGCCGCCTCGGTGGCTCCCGCGGCTCCGGCGGCGGCGGTCGCGCCCCCGGCCTGATGTCCGAAAGTTGTCAGTGAAGTCTTGGGCCCGACGTTGGTAACAGTGGCAGCAATGGCAGTGAACCCGCAGTTACAAAAGGCCCAGGCAGTTCGAAGCTGCCTGGGGTGTGGAAAGAAGCAGCCCAAAAGGCTGCTGCACAGACTGGTGCTCGATGATTCGCACCAGCCCGTGGTTGACGACCCGCAGACCGCCCCTGGCAGGGGGGCATATCTCTGCGGAGTGGGCTGCCTGAAAGCAGCCATCAAACGGAAGGCCTTCCAACGGGCTTTCCGGGGTCTCATGAAGTCGTTGGAAACGTCGAGCCTGGAGGCTGACCTGCAGCGCTGAATGCTTCACCCAGAAGACAACGGTTGTCTGCATTCGCGATGCGACGGCGTTCTGCCGTGCATCAGGTCGCTTTCCACACCACAAGTTCTGAAGTACGGGGTCCTGCTATGTCGAAGAAACGCGTTCATGAGATTGCCAAAGAGCTCAAAGGCCACGGCATTGATCTCGACAACAAAGAAGTCGTCACCGAGCTGCTCTCGTTTGGCTACGACGTGAAGAGCCACTCGTCGTCCCTCGAGGACGACCAGGCGAACGAGGCGGTCCGGAAGATCCTCGAAAAGCGCAAGCCGAAGGCGGCTCCCGCGCCGGTCGCCCCCAAGGGGTTCATGGTGCGCCGCAAGGTCGGTGAGGGCACCTCGTCGTCCACCGTCAGCCCGCCGCACGCCGCCGAGAGCCACCCCGCGGCGACGATGGCCCCGGCCACCGACGCCCCTCCGGCGGCCCCGGCCAAGGCCTCCGCGCCCCGCGCCCCCGCTGCTGTGACGGCTGCGCCCGCCGCCCCCGAAGTTGCCGAGCCGACGCCCGCCCCCGAACCGGCCGCGGCCTCCGCCGCCGAGGCGATTGCCCCGCCCCGCGCTTCGGCTCCGAAGATCGCCGCGCCCCGCGCCTCGGCCCCCCGCGCCGCCGCCGCCGCCGCGAGTCCAGCTGCTCCTCCGGCGGCGGTTCCGCCGTTGGTGCGGCACAACGTCACGATGGCGCCCCGCGCCTCGGCTCCCCGGGGTATGGCGGGCACGGTGGTCACCACCCGGCCGCCGCCCCCGCACAACCCCAACGCCCGCCCGACCGCGACCCAGGCGGTGGTCATCAGCCGGCCGCTGATTCAGGTCAAGCGCGTCACGCCGTCGTCGACCGCGCACAAGAGCTTCCCGATGGCGCCGGGCCGCAAGGCGATCGGTGAGGTCAAGGAGTTCAAGGTCGTCAGCGACCACCTCGGCCGTGGCCGGGAGCTGGTCGACGTCAGCAAGAGCAAGGAGAAGGAACGCCAGAAGGGCCGCGGCCGGACGCCGGAGAAGGAAGGCACCCCCAGCCAGGCCGACATGCGCGAGCTCGTCTTCGGGCGGATCGCGATCCCGCTGCGGGGCAAGAAGAAGAAGCCGACGAAGAAGGGGCAGAAGACGATCATCACCACGATGGCCGAGGAGAAGAAGGTCATCAAGGTGCAGGACGGCATCACCGTCACCGAGCTGTCGCAGCGCATGGGCGTGAAGAACTCGGACATCATCAAGAAGTTGATGGCCGGCGGGAAGATGGCCAGCGCCAACCAGACGATCGACCCCGACACCGCGGCGATCCTCGCCACCGACTACGGGTGGAAGGTGGAGAAGGTCGGCTTCGAGGTCGAGGACTACCTGCCCGAGGTCTCCGACAAGAACGAGGATCTGCGGATTCGGCCGCCGGTGGTGACGGTGATGGGCCACGTCGACCACGGCAAGACCTCGCTGCTCGACGCGATCCGCAACGCCAAGGTCGCCGAGGGCGAAACGGGTGGCATCACCCAGCACGTCGGCGCCTACACGGTGAAGAGCGCGAAGGGAGAGATCACCTTCCTCGACACCCCCGGTCACGAGGCATTCTCGGCGATGCGGGCCCGCGGCGCGAACGTCACCGACATCGTCGTCCTCGTCGTCGCGGCGGACGACGGCGTGATGCCCCAGACGAAGGAAGCGATCCTCCACGCCAAGGCGGCGGAGGTTCCGATCGTCGTCGCGATCAACAAGATGGACGTCGCGGGCGCCAACGCCGACCGGGTGAAGAAGGATCTCGCCGACGCCGGGCTGCTCTCCGAAGACTGGGGCGGCGAGGTGATCATGGTCCCGGTGTCCGCCAAGACCCGGCTCGGGCTCGAGCTGCTGCTGGAGAACATCTCGCTGCAGGCTGAAGTGCTCGAGCTGCGCGCCAACCCGACCAAGCCGGCGGTGGGCGCGATCATCGAGGCCCGGTTGGAGAAGGGCCGCGGCCCGGTGGCGACCGTGCTGGTGCAGGAAGGCACGCTGAAGAAGGGCGACGCGCTCGTCACCGGCACCCACTACGGCCGGGTGCGGATGATGGTGAACGATCGCGGCGAGCAGATCGACGAGATCCTCCCCGGGTACTCCGCCGAGGTCATCGGCCTGTCCGGCGTCCCCACCGCGGGCGACACGATCAACGCCACCCCCGACGAGAAGGCGGCGAAGGAGATCGCCTCCCACCGGCTGCTCAAGGATCGCCAGGCCGAGTCGGGCAAGACGAGCAAGGACTCGCTCGAGGCCTTGCTGGGTCGCTTGAAGCAGGGCGAGGCGAAGGAGCTGAAGATCGTCCTCAAGGCCGACGTCTCGGGTTCGCTCGAGGCGGTCGCCCAGGCGATCGAGAAGCTGACGACGCCGAAGGTGAAGGCAACCATCGTCCACAAGGGCGTGGGGATGATGACCGAGACCGACATGAACACCGCGTCGGCGCTGAAGGCGGTGGTGCTCGGCTTCAACAGCCGGCCCGAGTCGGGCGCGGAGCACGCGGCCAAGGTCGGCGAGGTCAAGTACCAGACCTTCGGGATCATCTACGAGCTGCTGGACGGCGTGAAGGTGATGATGGAAGACCTGCTCGAGCCGATCCGCACCGAGAGGAAGCTGGGCCGCGCCGAGGTCCGCAACCTCTTCAACGTCCCGAAGCTGGGGACGATCGCCGGTTCTTCGGTGATCGAGGGGACGATCAAGCGCTCGTCGTTCATGCGGTTGTGGCGCGAGAACAAGCAGATCTTCAACGGGAAGATCGCGTCGCTGCGGCGGTTCAAGGACGACGTGAAGGAAGTCGCCCAGGGCTTCGAGTGCGGCATCGGCATCGACGGCTTCAGCGAGATCAAGGCCGGGGACATCATCGAGGCGTACGAGATCGACGAGACCCGCCAGAGCCTGAGCTGAACCTGCCTGTTGAGGGTGCCCGATGTTCGTCTGCATCGCCCGGTTGGCGCTCGACATCCCCGGCGCTTCGTCGCTCAAGGCGAAGCGCCAGGTCGTGCGTCGGGTCGCCGACAAGGTGAAGGCGAAGTTCAACGTCGCGGTCGCGGAGATCGACGACTCCGACGTGCTCACCCGCGAGGTGCTCGGCCTGTCGCTGGTCGGCAACGGCCAGGAGGCGGTGCAGGAACAGATGGAGAAGGTGGTCTCCTGCATCGAGGAGATGTACGTCGCCACCGTGGGCAGCAAAGAGCTCGAGGTGGTGGCGTTCGAGGATCTCTTCTCTGAAGGGGTGGGCGAGCTGGCGATCCCCCGGGGAGAACGGTCGCTGGCCGAGGCCGAAGGCATGGGCGCCTGGGAAGATCGGCACGATCACCCCGTCTCCGCCGGGCTCGCCAGTCAGGCGGGCAAGTCGAAGAAGTCGTTGTCACTCGATGAGCGCCGTGCGGCGGCGCGGGCGTTACGAAAGCCGCGTGAGTGGGAGAAGTAGATGCCGGCGAGAGTCAGACCAGAGCGGGTAGGCCAGGAGATTCAAGCCGCGGTGGCAGATCTGTTGCTGCGCGGGATGATCCGCGATCCGCGGGTGGGGTTCCTCACCGTCACCGGAGTGAAGGTCACCCCTGACCTGCGCACCGCGCGCGTCTTCTGGTCGATGATCGGCACCGACGAGCAGAAGGCGGCGTGCGCCGCCGGGCTGGAGAAGGCGCGGGGCTTCGTCCGCCGCGAGGTCACTTCCCGGGTCAAGCTGCGCGTCTCTCCGGAGATCGTCTTCAGCTTCGACGAATCGGTCGGAGAAGGTGACAAGATCGACCGGCTGTTGCGGGAAGTGAAGGCGAAGGAAGGCTGGTAGCTCAGGGGAGCGATGGAGATCTCGGGAATCCTGGTCGTCGACAAGCCGATCGGACCCACCTCCTTCGACGTGGTGCGCAAGGTCCGGCACGCGCTCCAGGCCGACAAGGCGGGGCACACCGGCACGCTCGACCCGCTGGCGACCGGCGTGCTGCCGGTGTGCCTGGGCGAGGCGACGAAGATCGCCCAGTTCATCACCGAGCGCGACAAGGCCTACGACGCGGTGGTGAAGCTCGGGATCGAGACCGACACCCTCGACGCCCAGGGCAAGGTGACGGCGACGGCGGCGGTGCCCGCGCTCGACGAGAAGGTGCTCGAGGCGGCGCTGGCGAAGTTCCGCGGGCCGCAGCTGCAGACGCCGCCGATGTACTCGGCGGTGAAGGTCGGGGGGAAGCGGCTGTATGAGCTCGCCCGGGCCGGCGAAGAGGTCGAGCGCGCCGCACGGCCGGTGACGGTGCTCGAGCTGAAGCTCATCGACTTCACCGCCGACGAGCTGACGTTGCACGTCGAGTGCAGCAAGGGCTTCTTCGTCCGCACCCTCGCCCAGGAGCTGGGCCGCGTGCTCGGGTGCGGGGCGCACCTGAAGGCCCTGCGCCGAACCCGGAGCGGCGTCTTCACCCTCGCCAGGGCGGTGCCGCTTCAGGTGTTGATCGACAAAGGGGTCCAGCCCAACCAGCTGGTGTCGATCGAAGAAGCGCTGGTCGAGCTGCCCGAGCTGCGGCTCGACGCCGCCGACGCGGCGAAGGCGCGCCACGGCGGGCGGGTCGAGACCCAGGCGGTGGGCGGCCCCTTGCGGGTGTGCGGACCCGACGGCGAGCTGCTGGCGATCGCCGAGGTGGCGGAAGGCCGGCTCAAATACCGGCGCGTGCTTCACCCGGCGGCCTGATGGACATCACGGTGATGATTCCCCGCGGGCTGCAGGCGGCCTGCGAAGGGCAGAAGCGGATCGAGCTCGGCGTGCCGCCGACCTCGTCGATCGGCGATGTGGTGCAGACCCTGATGGCGCTCTACCCCGGCCTTCGGGCCTTCGTCGCGAGTGAGCAGCGCCCGATGCGCCAGCACTTCGCTGTCGCCCAGCAGGGGCGGATGATTTTCCTCTTCACCCGTTCGGCCGGCTGAGGCCTCAGGCCCTGGGCGCCAGCGGTCGCGCGGCAATGAACTCGGTGAGGAAGTCGCGGAAGGCGATCACCTTGCGCGGCAGGTGCCGGGTCTGGGGGTAGACGAGGAAGAGGTTGCCGCCCGCCTGCGCCCAACGCGGCACCACCCGCACCAGCCGGCCGCTGGTGACGTCCTCGGCGGCGACGAACGAGGGCAGCACGCCGACGCCGACGCCGGCGCGCAGCGCCTCGCGCAGGAACATGAAGTCGTCGCACTGCAGCCGGACCAGGCCGGGCTTGAGCGGTGGCGGCAGCGGGCGGAACATCGCCCAGTCGTGGGCGCCGAGCTCCTCGACGGTGCGCGGCGTTCCCCGGCGGGCGAGGTAGCTCGGGGCGGCGAAGCAGTGGAACTCGACCGCGCTCAGCTTCCGGCCGACGAGCGACGAGTCGGCCAGCTTGGTCCCCATCCGCAGCGCCAGGTCGAAGCCTTCCGCCACCAGGTCGACGAAGCGGTTGGTCACCCGGATGTCGAGCGTCACCTTCGGGTATCGGGCGGCGAAGCGCACCGTCAGCTCGGGGAGAAAGGTGAGGCCGACGTCCACTGGCACCGTCAGGCGCACCGTCCCCGTGGGCTCTTCTTCCTGCTCGGGGATGCTGCCGATCGCCTCCTCTACCCCCTTCATCGCGGCGCGCGCCCGCTCGTAGAAGGCGCTGCCCGCCGAGGTCAGCGACAGCTGCCGAGTGGTGCGGTGGAACAGCTGCAGGTCGAGCGAGGCCTCGAGGCTGCTGATGCCGCGGCTGACGGACGACTTCGGCATGCCCAGGTTGCGCGCCGCGCCCGACATGCTCGACGAGTCGGCCACCGCGAGGAACACTGGCAGAAGGTTGAGGTCCGGCGTTCCAGTCATGGAACGGACTTATGCCAACGATCCCGGTGGCGGGTCCACCCGAACGGACGCATCTTGTCGGTGTCATGAGCGACCCGAAAGAAGACCTCACCCGCCGTCAGACCCTCGCCGCCGGCGTCGCCGGGGCCACCCTCGCGACCTTGCCCCAGGAACTGATGACGAAGACCCCGCCTTCCCGCCTGCCCGTCGTCTACCTCCCCCACGGCGGCGGCCCCTGGCCCTTCGTCGACCTCGGCATGGGCGCCAAGAGCGAGCTCGACGCGCTCTCCACCTACCTGCGCGGGCTGCCCGCGGTGCCGAAGTCTGAGATCAAGGCGGTGCTGATGATCTCCGCCCACTGGGAAGAGCCGGTGCCGACGGTGATGACCCACACCCACCCTCCGATGCTCTACGACTATTACGGCTTCCCCCCCGAGTCGTACCAGATCACCTGGCCGGCGCCGGGCGACCCCGCGCTCGCGGCCCGCGTCGCCGACCTGCTGGGCAAGGCCGGCTTCAAGACCGCCGGCGACGATCGCCGCGGCTACGACCACGGCACCTTCGTGCCGATGAAGGTCGCTTGGCCCGAGGCGAAGATCCCCACCGTGCAGCTGTCGCTCAAGCGTGGCCTCGACCCGAAGGAACACCTGGAGATCGGCCGCGCGCTCGCGCCCCTGCGCGACGGGGGCGTCTTCATCCTCGGCAGCGGGATGAGCTTCCACAACCTCCGCGCGTTCGGCTCGCCCTCGACCGGGCCGGTGTCCCAGGCGTTCGACGCGTGGCTGCGCGAGAGCACCACCCTCGAGGCCCCGGCGCGAGATGCCCGGCTGGCCGCTTGGGCGACCGCGCCGATGGCGCGACAGGCCCACCCGCGCGAAGAGCACCTGCTGCCGCTGATGGTGGTCGCCGGAGCCGCAGGCGCTGACCGCGGCGTCGCCGGCTACAGCGGCACGCTGATGGGCGCGCGGATCTCCGCCTACCACTTCGGCTGAACTTCCCAACCCAAACCGAAGAAGCAATGGGCCGGATCCGCCCGGGCCGGGGCGGGTTAACGGTCCGCGGGTCTGGGGGCTCTTGAAGGCCCATGAGCCCGAACGAAGCGTGGCTTCCCGAACTGGGGGTGGTGCGAGTCGCCACGCCCTGCGCCGCGAAGTGGGAACAGATGACCGGCGATGCCCAGGTCCGTCACTGCGCCGCCTGCGACCTCAACGTCTACCATCTGTCCGCGCTGACCGCCGACGATGCCCGGGCGCTGATCCTTCGAACCGAAGGGCGCTTGTGCGTGCGCTTCTTCACCCGGCCAGACGGGCGTCTGCTCACCCGGGACTGTCCGAAGGGCGTCGCGGCGCGCCTGCGCCGGCGGATCGCGGCGGTCGTCGCGGCGGTGGGAGCGTTCGCGGGCGCCCAGCTCGCCTACTCCCCTGCGCCGGTTCAGCCCGACGCGGCGCCGCAGCTTCCCTGCCCGAGCGCGGCCGCGCCCGCTGGCAAGGACGGTCCGGTGGTCGCCGCGGACTGGGCCGACCGCCGTCGCAAGGACTTCGGCCTCGACCGCGAAGTCCAGCTGAGCCAGGGCAAGTTGGCGACGACGATCGGCGTCATTCGCAACGCGGTGGTCGAGGTGAAACGCTAAGCTCCGCCGGCCGAAGGAGCCGATGCCGAAGCGAGTCAACGAAGCCGTTCACGCCGCGCTCGATCGCGTCGTCGCCGCGGAACAGCAGAGCGCCGCGCTGCGGATGGCCTACGTGCGGCTGGCGCTGGCCGCTCCGGCCGCCGTGCTCGGGTTGATGACCCTGGGGCACCCCGAGTTTCTCCTCACCCAGGTGGGCGGCGTCGCGTTCCTTGTCCTCAGCGTCGGCCTCCTGTTGGTGCTGCGCCGCTGGCCGACCCTGGGGAAGTGGGCGGCGCTCGGCGTCGCGTTGATCGACGTACCGGTGGTGAGCCTGATCCAGCACGTACAACAGGCACGGCTGCCCGCGCTGTGGATGGGCATCCCTACCAACGTCTCGATCATGTGCGCCCTGGTGGTGCTCTCGATCCTCTCGCTGTCGAAGCGGGCGATCGCCGCGACCGCGGTCACGGCGACGATCAGCATCGTCGCCACCCTGGTGCGCTGCGAGCTCGGCCTGGTGCCGATCGGAATCACCGCGCTTATGCCCGCGGGGATCGCGTCGATCGGCATCTGGCTGGTCGGCCGCGTGCGCTTCCTCGTGCACGAGGCGCGAAAGAAGGATCTCCTTGGCAAGTACGTGCTCGGCGAGCGGCTGGGCACCGGTGGAATGGCCGAGGTCTTCCTCGCCACCTACAGCCCCGAGGGCGGCTTCGAGCGGAAGGTGGCGGTGAAGCGGATCCTCCCTTCCTATGCGCAGAACACGGAGTCGGTGGCGCTGTTCCGCCGCGAGGCCGAGCTCGGCGCCCAGCTGGCCCACCCCAACGTGGTCCAGGTGCTCGACTTCGGGATCCACGACGCGACGTATTTCATGGCGATGGAGTACGTCGACGGCGTCTCGCTCGGCCGGCTGTTCAGCTTCGCCCGCCAGAAGGATCAGCGGCTTCCGGTGTCCGCGATCGTCTACGTCGTCTGGCAGATCGCCGAGGCGCTCGACTACATCCATCAGCGCACCTCGCCGACCGGCACCGGCCTCGGCCTGGTCCACCGCGACCTGAACCCGCCGAACATCCTCGTCTCGCGAATCGGCGACGTGAAGCTGGGCGACTTCGGGATCGCGCGGGCGGTGGTCTCGGAGCAGAGCCTCACCGCCGCCGGGATCTTCCGCGGCAAGGTCGGCTACAGCGCGCCGGAGCAGCTGGTCGGAGAGCCCTTCGACTCCCGCGCCGATCTCTTCGCGCTCGGGGTCACGCTCCACGAGCTGCTCTGCGGCCAGCGGCTCTTCACCGGCGCCACCGATCTCGATCGCTTCAAGGCCTGCATGGAGAAGACGGCCACTCCGCCGACCCAGCTGCGCCCCGGGCTGCCGGCGGTCTTCGACGCGCTCACCACGGCGTTGCTGGAGCGCTCGCCCGCCGCCCGTTTGTCCACCGCCCGCCAGGTGATCGAGGTGCTCGGCACGCTGCCCGCCGGGCTCACCGATCTCAAAGAAGGCCGCCGCGAGCTCGCCCGGTGGGTGGTCGAGGCGCAGGCCGCCGCTCCCGAGCCACCGCTGGACACGACGCAGCAGACCGCGTCGCAGCTGGCCACCGTGACCCGCGCGAGCCAGCCGGCGCGTTGAAGACAAACGTCAGTGAAGCTGGGGTAGGGTCATGCCCCGCACATGGCCGACGCTGAACAACAAGAAGGAGACACGCTCGCCGATCGGCTGGCGGTGAGCTCCGTCTGGGCCAACCGCATCGCCTACTCGGTGATCCTCGTCGCGGTGGCGATCGGCGCCGCGCTGATGGCCTCGCCGGGCCTGTCGAGCCAGAAGATCCCCGAGCTGAAGCTGGACGACGTGGGCAAGGTCTTCCGCGCCACCGGCATGTCGGGCTTCAAAGCGAGCCGCGACTACCAGATCCTCGACGAGGCGAAGACCGGGGTGCAGCGGGAAGAGGCCCGCGCCCGCGTCCGGCCGGTGTTCGACTACGACCCTTCGGTGCAGCCGCAGGTCGCCCGGAGCATCGAAGACGGCTTCTCCTCGATGCAGGAATTGGTCGCGACCTTTCAGGCCGAGCACGCGCCGAAGAAGCCCGAGGAAGGCGCCGCGCCGCCGCCCCCGACGCCGGCGTCGCTGAAGAAGAAGGCCGAGGCGAAGGACAAAGAAGAGGCCGAGCTGTCGAGCCTGCTGCGGGAGAACCGCAAGCACTTCGAGTCCCACGCCCTGATGTCCGAGGACGAGGACTTCGAGGCCCTGGTGCTCGCCCGCTTCTCCCGCGAGGCGCTGCAGACCACGCTCGGGCTGATCGACGTCGCCTACCGCGGCAAGCTCGTCACCAGCCGCGACGAGCTGTCGCGCGTCGACTCCTCGGGCATCACGGTGCGGATCCTCGGTGGCACCAGCGAGCACATCACCGCCACCGGCGCCCCGGCGGTGCTCGACATTCGCGAGGCGCAGACCGAGCTCGACCGCTTCGCATCGGTACCGGGCAACCTGCTGCCCGACTCGCCGCCGTTGCTGCGCCGCGGGGTGCTCCGCTTCGCCAAGCGCCAGCTGCGGGCCAACCTCACCGTCAACATCGCCGAGACCGAGAGCCGCCGCCGCGCCGCGTTCGACGCGGTGAAGCCGGCGGTGATCAACATCAAGAAGGGCCAGAAGGTGATCGGCGACGGCGAGCT
>JAYVRT010000895.1:0-3659 GCA_043776025.1 Archangiaceae bacterium
CCGACGACGGCCTTGAGGGCGTCAACCAGCCGTTCTTCGAAGGTGGCCGCGCGGGACTTGGCGATCAGGTGGAGCAGCGTCTCCGTGTCGGAGTCGGAGCCGAAGATCGTCCCCTCCCCCTCCAGCCGGACCCGCAGGGCGTCGTGGTTGACGAGGTTACCGTTGTGGGCGACCGCCATCTGGCCGCCCGACCAGGCCACCATCAGGGGCTGGGCGTTCTTGAGGTGGCTGACTCCAGCGGTGCTGTAACGGACATGTCCGATGGCGCTGCGCCCGGGCAGGGTCTGAAGTGTCGTGGCATTGAAGACATCCGCGACCAACCCCATCTGGGTGTAGGACTTGAGGGCACTTCCATCGGAGCTGACAATCCCCGCCGACTCCTGCCCACGGTGCTGCAAGGCGTGCAGCCCGAGGTAGGTGAGGTTAGCCGCCTCATCATGTCCGAAGATTCCGAAGACGCCGCACATGCGCTAAGGCGTTTATCTGAGAAACCGGGGGTTTGCTCAGCAAATGAAAGGTTGCACACGGTGACAGCCGAGGGGGTTCATTCCGAAGGACGGGTCACTGACCTGTACCGGAAGTACGGCGCCGTCATCTATTCGCGGTGCCGTCGGCTGTTGAAGGACGACGCGCTGGCTGAAGATGCGACCCAGGAGGTTTTCGTGCGAGTGATGCGGCACATCCAGACGGCCCCCGATGACCAGGCGGCGCTGGCATGGATCTACCGCATCTCGACGAACTACTGCCTCAACCAGATTCGGGATCGCGGCCGGCAGGCCGAGCCGGTCGAAGAGCTTCCGGACACGGGCGGCGACCACCCCGAGGCCCAGATGCTCGACCGCGACCTGGCGATGCAGCTGGTCAACCGCGCCCCGGAGAACCTGCGGGCGCCAGCGGTGCTCTATTACATCGACGGGCTGGAACAGGAGCAGATCGCCAAGACGCTCGGCATCTCCCGCCGCACCGTCATCAACCGGCTCAACGACTTCATGAGCCGCTCCAAGAAGTTCTTGTCCCGCGACGGGATGGGAGGTGCCCCATGAACGCGCGCGGACACTTGAGCTCCGAGACGATCGACCTGTTGATGCTCTCTGCCCTCGACGCTCCCACCGCGAACGCGGCGAAGAGCCACATCGACGGCTGTGACGCCTGCCGCAACCGGTGGCGTGAGCTCAACGAGGACAAGGAGAAGTTCGTCCAGTTCGTGTTTCCGCGCACCCTGGAGAAGGTGAGCTCGCGGGTGATCGCCCCCTCGCTGCTCGACCGGCTGAAGCTGTTCGGGCCGTGGAAGGTGTTCGGGCCGCTGGCCGGCGCGGCGATGGCCGCCTCGCTCGCGGTCGCCGTCTACACCGCCAACAGCGGCCCGGGGACCCAGACCGAGGACGAGGTCTACATCGGGATCAAGGGCACCAAGCTCGCCGCCGACGTCGGCCTCAAGGGCGACGCGCGGATCGCGCTCAACGTCGTCGCCCAGCGCGCGACCGAGGGCCAGTTCCCGGTGAAGCAGGGCCAGGTGCTCCGGCCGGGCGACAAGATCCGCTTCGTCGTCAACCCGGGCGCGGCGAAGTACGTGCTGATCGGCTCGCGCGACGGCAGCGGGGCGTTCACCGTCTACCACCCGTTCGGCGGCGACAAGAGCACGGCGATCGAACGCGGCCTGCATGAGCTGCCCGGCGCGGTCGAGCTGGACCAGGTCGCGGGCACCGAGAAGCTGGTGGCCGTCTTCTCCAACGAGCCAGTCGAAGCCAAGGTGCTGCAGCAGGCGGTGGACACCAACCCGGCACAGCCGGACTTGAAGGACGCGAAGGTCATCAGTCTGGAGTTCATGAAGGCCGCAAAATGATTTCCAAGCGAGGGGCGCTGCTCCTGCTTTCATGCTCGCTGGTGTGCGCCTCGGGGCAGGCGCTGGCTGAGTCGCGCCGCCTGGCGATCGTCGTCGGCAACAACGCCGGCCTCGCCGAGATGACGCCCCTGCGCTACGCCGAGAGCGACGCGGGCAAGATGGCCCGGGTGCTGATCGAGCTGGGCGACGTCAGCGGGGACGACGTGCTGCTGCTGCAGGGCCGAAGGGTGGCGGACCTGGAACGCGCGATCGCCGACGCGCGCGAGCGGGTGACGGCGTTCAAGAAGAACCCCGAGGTCCGCACCGTCTTGATCTTCTACTTCTCCGGCCACAGCGACGGAGAGGCGATCGAGATGGGCAACGAGAAGCTCCCGTACGGCCGGCTGAAGACGATGCTCCTCGGTACTGGCGCCGACCTGCGGGTGGCGATCGTCGACGCCTGCAAGTCGGGCGCGGGCTTCCTTCAGAAGGGAGGAAAGCCCGCCGAGGCGTTCTCGATCAAGCTGACCGACACCCTGGTCGCCAGTGGCGACGCCTTCATCACCTCCAGCGCGGCCGACGAGTCGGCGCTCGAGTCCTCCGAGGTGATGGGCAGCTTCTTCACCCACAACCTGATCTCCGGGCTGCGCGGCGCGGCGGACACCTCGGGCGACAAGCTGGTGACGCTCGCCGAGGCTTACCGCTACGCGTTCGATCGCACGGTGAGCGCGACGGCGATGATGCCGGTGGGTGCCCAGCATCCGTCCTACGACTACCGGCTCTCCGGCCAGGGCGAGCTGGTGCTGTCCTCGCTGGTGAAGCCGTCGGCGCTGATCGTGCTGCCCGAGGGGGCGGATCGTTCGATGATCACCGACCTCGTGCGCGACCAGGTGGTGGTCGAAGTGCCCGGCGGGCAGGCGCGGGAGATCGCGGTCGCCCCCGGCGCCTACGGGCTGCGGCTGTTCAAGAACGGGCAGAGCTTCGGCGGCCGGGTGACCCTGCCCGAAGGCGCGAGAAAGTCGATCAAGTGGGAAGAGCTGACCGCGATGACCTCGTCGGTGGTGGTGGCGGCGAAGGGCGGCTCGTCGGTCTCGGTGGCCCAGCAGGTCGAGGTGACGCGCAGCCCGGAAGACCGGATGGTGCTCACCGCGTCGTTCGGTGCCGTCCCCGGCATCGCCGACACCATCGGGCTCAAGGGCCTGGCGCGGGTCGGCTTCGAGCCGCGCGAAGGGCCGGGGCTGATGATCTCGCTGCTGGGCGACACCTCGTTCTCGCCGGGGATCAGCGAGAGCGGGCTGCAGGCGCGCATCGGCTTTCGCTGGGCGTGGGAGCTGGGCCCGGTGTGGCTCGCGGCCGGCGTCGAGGCGGGTCCGGCGTTCCTCTGGCAGGAGAGCCCGGCGCGCGGCTTCACCTCGACGCTGGCGGGTGCCCTCGCTCCGCGCATCGGCGCCCGAATCAAGGTCGCGGGTCCGGTCTGGCTCGCGCTCGACGGCGACCTCTCGGTGATGCTGCTCAAGCTCGAGAACTCGCTCACCGCGTTGGTGCGGCCGTCGGTGACGCTCGGCCTCGCGTTCTCGTTCTAAGCCAATGACCCGCGCGGCGCTCCTCTGCTTCGCGTTGTGCTTCGGCCTGGCCTTCGCGGGCGATGGTTCGACCTGCAGCTTCGACTCCGACTGCGGCGGCGGGGTCAAGTGCCGCTCGGGCAAGTGCGCGACGGCGCCCGGCGGGAGCTGTAGCTTCGACTCCGACTGTGGGGGCGGGAAGTGCCGCTCGAGCAAGTGCTCGAACTCGCCGGACGGCACGTGCAGCTTCGACTCGGACTGCGGAGGGGGAAAGT
>JAYVRT010000896.1:0-12794 GCA_043776025.1 Archangiaceae bacterium
GACGAAGGCCCGCCCGTCGGCGCGCGACGCCGGCAGCGACGCGCCGGCGACCACCAACGCGGTGCTCAAGCCCTTCATGGTGGGCCACGCCGCCCCCGGCGAGACCCGGTGCGGCGCCTGCCACGTCACCAGCTCGTGGACGGACGTGAAGTTCAACCACGACCGCACCGGCTTTCCGCTCACCGGGGGCCACGCCGCGGTCGCTTGCAAGGGCTGTCACACCAACGACTTCGAGAAGCCGGTGCCGAGCACCTGCAGCGGCTGCCACCAGGACGTCCACGCCTCGGATCTCGGGGTGCGCTGCGAGGGCTGCCACGACACCGCCTCCTGGGCCTCGCGCTTCGACGCCGACGCGCACCGCCGCACCGCCTTCCCGCTGGTGGGCGCCCACTCCGCCATTCCCTGCACCGAGTGCCACGGCGAGTCGAGCAGCCGCCGCTTCTCGCGCCCCGCGGTCGAGTGCACCGCCTGCCACGCCAAGGATCTCGCGCGGACCCGGAACCCCGGCTCGGTGGACCACATCGCGTTCGGTTTTACCGGCACCTGCCGCAACTGCCACAACGGCTTCCGGTTCAAGCCGGCGACCTTCCCCGGCCACGACGCCTGCTACCTGATCTCCAGCGGCCCGCACTCGGTGACACCGTGCCTGGGCTGCCACCTGAGCCTCTCCGGAATCGTGGCGACCGGCGCGTGCAACACCGGCACCGCCGCCTGCGCGCAGTGCCACGAGCACCTGTGCACTGGCCCAGCGGGAACGCTGCCCAACGACCTGCTCCATCAACCGCCGAAGGCCGCGATGCAGGTGCCCGGCTACGCCTGCGGAAACCTCAAGTGCTACCGGTGTCACAAGGAGGTCGGCGCGCCATGAGAACGGCGGTGCTGATCGCGCTGGTGCTCGGCGGGACCTCGCTCGCCGCGAAGCCCAAGCGGGTGGCCGCCCCCCGCCGGCCCGCGCCGGTGGCCAGCCCGTTGACGCTCCCCTCGCAGGGCCCCGGCTCAGTCACCTTCGTCACCACCACCACCGTCTACCTCGACCGCGGCACGGCCGATGGCCTCGCCGTGGGCAACGGGCTGACGGTGACGCGCGCGGGCCGCCTGGTGGGCCGCTGCACCGTCGCCACCGTCTCCGAGAAGTGGTCCACCTGCAACGCCCAGGGGCTGCAAATCGGCGACCGGATCACCACCGTCCGGGCCCTCGCTGCGCCGCCGTTGGCCCCGGCCCCGGTCGCCACCGCCGCCGAGCTTCAGGCGCGCAGGCAGGTCGTCGAAGCTGAGGCACTGCCGCTGGTCGACTTCGCCGGCGGCAGCAGCGGGCTGCTCGGCGGCGGCGGCACCCGGCTCGCCTCGTTGGCGCTGTCTCATTCGACCTTCGTCAACCTCGCCGCGCCCGACGGGCCCTTTCACACCCAGAGAGTCGACGTCGGCGTCTACGACGTGCCCATCTGGCGTGGACTTCACGGCTCGGCGGACCTCAGCGTGATCAACTTCAGCCGCCGCCCCTCGCTCGCCGGCGGCCCGGCGTTGTACGGCGGGGACTTCGAGTCGCCGGTGCGCGGGAGCACGGTGTTGTTGGTACGGCAGTTGGAGATCTCCTACCACTCCGCCGAGCTCCCCCTGGTGGCGCGGGTCGGCCGCACCTGGACCCGCCACACCCCCGGCCTGCTGATGCTCGACGGCGCCCAGGCCGGCTGGCGCAACAAGGACGACAGCTTCGAGGTCGGCGCCTATGGCGGGCTGCTCCCCGACCCGGTGCTGCTCGGCGTCTCGACGCAGCGGGTTGGGGTGGGGGCGTTCCTGATGGCGCGCTTCGAGTCGGGTAAAGGCACCGCGGCCAAGCTGCTGCAGCTCGAGGCGCGCGCCGGCTACGCGGTGCGCCCGCTCACCGGCGGGAAGATCGAGATCGCCCTCGCCGCCCACACCTGGGTCAATCGCAACTTCGACGCCCACCTGCAGCTCGAGCTGGGCCTGCTGGGAAACGCCAGCACCGTCGCGCCTGGCTTCCTCGACGCCGCCCGCCTCGACTTCGGCTGGCGGCCCGTCGACGCGCTGCGGATCTTCGCCGGCGGCCGCTACCAGGGCCAGCAGGCGATCGACACCCTCGAGCTGGGAGTCACCCTGCCGGGCCAGCGCGCCCTCCACGCGGACCTCGGGGTGACCGTCGAGCTCAGTGACGCGCTGTGGATCGGCGCCTCCGCCGGCACGGCGATCGAGTTCAGCAACGGGCTCAACCAGACGCGCCTGGGGCCCGAGGTCACCCTGCCCCACCTCTTCGGGAAGGCGATCTCACTCGGGGTCGGCTACCAGGAAGAGCTCGGGTGGCTTCGCGGCCGCAGCGCCTGGCTGCAGCTGACGGTGACTCCGGTGAGCCGCCTTCGAATCCTCGCGCGCGGCAACTGGTTTCAGGAGCAGGCGCTGCGCGACAACCTCGGGCTGTCGGGCCACGAGGTCGGTGCGGCGCTGATGGTGGACCTGGCGATCACCCGGTGGCTTTGGGTTCGGGTCGCGACGTTGGGCCACAGCCAGGTGGCCGCGGTGGCGGGCGGCGGGGGCCCAACCGGCGCCACCGTGATGGGGCAGCTGGGTGGGCAGCTGTAAGAGCGCGCCTCAACGTGCCGATTCGACAGGAAGAAAAAATAGAGCAGCCGTTTCCTGCCTGATCGGGCTCTCGTCGGGAAACTTATACGCGGTAGCATCCTGAGTCTTTCTCTTCGAGCCGGAGGTCCTTTGATCCGCATTTCGCCTGCTCGAATCATGTTGGTGGCGTCGATCGCCGCCATCGGTTGCTCCGGCACCAACGGCAAGCCGCTGCCGCCTGATCCGATCACCCCCGCGAACCACAAGTGGTTCCCAATCACCGTCGGCGCTGGCCACGAGTTGGGCAAGGTGGGGATGAAGTCCGACGGGCCGCTGACCTGCGAGCAGTGCCACGATCCGGGCGCCAACGACTTCACCCAGTTCAGCTGCACCGGCTGCCACAAGCACGCGCAGCCCGTCACCGATCGCCTCCACGGCGGCGAGAAGCTGTACTCGTTCAACAGCGAGCCGGCGACCGACGGCGGGGTGCTGCTCGGCTGCATCACCTGTCACAAAGAGGGGGCCCGGGTTCCCTACGACCACATCGGAATCGACAAAGAATGCGCCCAGTGCCACGACATCGACAACGCCTTCGCCGCGCTGCCCGTCGCTTCGTTCACCCACCCGACGATGGGCGGGTCGGACTGCGGGGCCTGCCACGTCAAGACGACCTGGCTCGATGCGGGCATGGTGCCCTCGGACGCCCACGACCCGAGCCGCGACATCTACGTCGATGCGCTGATTCCCACCTGGGCGGGCACCTCGATCACCCAGGTCACTGCCCAGAACGAGCGCCTGACTCTTCCGATGAACCACGCGACGACCGCGATCCCCGCGGCGGCCCTGAGCGCGTGCTCCAACTGCCACGAGAACGCGGCGACGGGTCAATACTTCCCCGGCGACCTCCACTCGTCGCTGTCGAACCTGAAGCTGCCACAGCCCACCGTCTGCTCGGACTGCCACGCCTCGACGATTCCCACCGGCTTCGTCGGCCCGCTGGCCGCCAACCCGGCGCGGATTCCCGCCTCGGGCGAGATGCGGCATGAAGCCGTGGTGTGGACGGGTGGCGTGCCCGGCACCGTCGCCGCCGTCCCTTTCGACTGCGGCGTCTGCCACAAGCCGCCGTCGCAACAGCTCGCCGCGACCTGGGGCGGTTGGCAAGAACTCAAGGCCGACGGCGGCGTCGGGGCCACGGGCAGCGCCGGCTTCCACGCTTCGCTCCGCGCCGCGAGCAAGCCAGCGGCGACCTCCTGCATCGACTGCCACGCGAACACCCGCGCCAGCTCGACGGTCACCGTCCCCCCCCTTGGGATCCTCTTCGATCACACTGCGCCCTCGGCCCAGGGTGACTGTGCCGCGTGCCACGCCAGCAGCGCCGCCATCAACGTCTCCTGGACCGGCGGCGTCTACCACGCGGTCGGCAGCACCACGCCGACCACCTGCCTGCCCTGCCACGCCGCGGAACGCCCGATCGCGTCGACCACCTGGACCAACCCGACCTTCAAGAGCTCGCCGTTCGACTACGTCACCAACTCGAGCATGATCTCTCACGGCGACGCGCAGGACTGCGCGGCCTGCCACAACAACGCCGGCACCGGCACCTGGGGCAGCAACCAGAACTGGGCGGCCGGCCACTTCAACCACACGCCGACCTCGGTGGCCGCCAACACCTGCGTCGCCTGCCACACCACCCAGCGTCCCGACCTCAACGGCTACGACGCCGGCACCGTCGGGTTCGATCACGTGCTCAACGGCAACGGCGACTGCTTCGGCTGCCACCAGGCGACAGTCACCGCCAACACCTACGCCAAATTCACCCCGATTCCTGGCGGCGACTGGAAGGGCGGCCAGCTCTACCCAGGCTCCGTCCTCGTCAGCTCCGTCAGCGAGTTCATCAAGCTCGACGAGATCACGCTGAACAAGACGGGCGCGCTCGTGACCAGCACCAGCACGATCAACGCCACCCTCTTCAACGGCATGCTCCACACCTCGGCGAGCCTCCCCGCGGCGCTCAACGCCGGCCCGAGCAACAACCCCGACTACACCAAGTGCTGGCACTGCCACACCAACACCGCCGGCACCGTCACTGCCTACTCGAACGGCAAGTACCACGCGGCGCTGACCAACTACGCGGCCACCTTCGGCGGCACGGTCGTCCCCTTCCCCCAGCCGACCAACGGCTGCACCAGCTGCCACAGCCAGATGCGCCCCGCGGGGATCGTGGAGAAGGCCGCGTCGACGCTCCAGCCGATGGATCACAGCGCCGCGTTCACTGCCGCGGTGATGATCGGCGGCGTCTCCGTCACCAGCGTCACCCAGGTCGAGTGTGGGGTCTGCCACACCAGCCCCGGCACCACGTGGACCGACGGGAAGTTCCACGCCAACATCGGCGCCGCCGTGCCCGCGGACTGCAACGTCTGCCACTACCCGGTGATGGCCGACGCGGCGAAGGCCGACGTCACCACCGGCACCACCTTCGCGATGCGCCACCGCTCGCCGCAGATCACCTTTCAGGCCTGCCAGACCTGCCACACCGGCGCGCTCGCCAAGGGTGCGACGACGCCCATTGCCGCCACGCTTTGGAAGACGGGCGCGTACCACAACAGCCTCACCGCCCAACCCTCGACCTGCGTCGACTGCCACACGATCTCCGTCCCGGGTCCGACCGTCGCGACCCAGAGCAGCATCAGCTACTCCCTGCCCCCCGCCGCGGCCACCACCACCAACCAGGGGCAGTGGATGAGCCACGGCTCGACCTACGTCACCGGCAAGGACTGCGCGGTCTGCCACCTCGCGGACGCAAAAAAGACGGGGAGTGCCTGGAGCAAGGCCGACTTGTTCCACACCGCCGTCACCAACCCCACCGTCTGCAACCAGTGCCACGGCACGACGAACGGAGGCGGTGGCGTGCTGGGCACCAACAACAACCTGCCGACCGGGCTGACCAACTCGACGATGGTCTCCACCGCCGCCGCCAACGCCGCCACCGGAATCCCCGCCGGGACGCTGGATCAGATCAGCCACGCGGACATCAACGTCGCTTCGAAGGACTGCGCCCTGTGCCACACGCAGAAAGGCGCCTCGACCGCCGCTGGTGTTCAGGGCAAGGAGTGGGCGCAGGCGAAGTTCCACGTCAACTTCACCACCGCCAACCCGCTGTTGATCAACGGCACCAGCGGCCGCTGCAGCACCTGTCACATGAACGTGAAGCCGACCGCCGCGTTCACCCAGCAGGCTCACGCCGCCTACACCGCCGCTTCCGGCACCACCGACTGCAGCTCGTGCCACTCGATCCCCGGCACGGGCACCCTCGCGGCGCCTAACTGGCTCGGCGCCACCGGCGGCGTGCCGACGACGATCTCCGTCGGCGGGTTTACGGTCAGCAAGCCCCCCGCGGCAAACTCGGCGACCATCGAGGGAGGCATCGCCAACCTGCCTCACCCGACCGTCGGCGCGCAGGCCTGCTCCGTCTGCCACCCCGGAGGCATCGGCGGGAAACAGGCGATCGGCTACGACCACCTGTCGACCCTGATCAACTCCAACTGCAACGCGTGCCACGAGGCGGGCAGCAACCTGGTGGGAACCGTCTGGAACGGAGCGACCGTCGCGCCAGGGCCCGCGGGCGCCGGAGACACCCGGCCGTTCACGCTGCCGACGGTGAAGTCGCTGTTCAAGGGCAACTCGCACATCGTCCCGAGCGCGACCACCATCCCCAGCAACGCCAGCCCGACCTACCACTTCTACCCGACCGACTGTAAGCAGTGCCACACCGTGCCCGCTGGCAACGGTTTGACCACGAGCGGCGCCGCGTACTCGACCCAGTCCGGCTCGACCTCGGTCGGCGCGTGGCGGTTCCCGCACACCGAGTCGAAGATGACGAACCCGACGACGTGCCAGTTCTGCCACGGCAACAACATTCCGAACTGATCGCACCTTTGGGGTAGACCTGCGCGTTCGATGGGCGCGCCGGTCACCTTGCTGCTGGTCGTGGGCCTGAGCGGCGGCGAGGTGCGTCCGGGGCAGTTGGCGGCGACGCTCAACGCCCAGCTGGACCGCACGCGGGTCCAGGTCCAGATGCGGCGCGCGGACGGCGTCCCCGATCTCGAACGCGTGCTGGAGCTCGCCTCGAAGCAGGGGCCGGTCGCCGTGGTGACCAACCCGCGAACGGGGAGGTTGGCGATTCGCGTCGCGCTTCAGCATGGCGCGTGGGTGAGCCGCACGTTCAACTTCGCGCAGCGGGATCCCCTCACCGAGAGGAACCGCACGGTGGCCCTGGCGATCGCCGCGATGGTTCCGGAGTGGCGGCTGCCGCAGCCGCTCCCCGAGCCTGAGCCCCAGCCCGAGCCGGCGCCCACGAGTGTGCCCCCGCTGGTCGAGGCCGAGCGCTTCACCCCTCCGGTGCCGGTGGCGGTCTTTCAGGCCCCCGACGACCCGGGCGCCCGAGCGGCCCCGGTGGGCGACGACCACACCCAGGCGCGACCTGTCGACGCGAGCCCCGCCGAACGGTCAACTTCGCCCTCGATGTCCGATGGGGGGCCGCCGCTCGATGCGGCCCAGGCACCCGATGCCGGGCGGGAAGGGGTCCTGGCCCTGGCTCCGACCGGCCCCGATGCTGGGCCGGTGGAGATCGAGCAGGCTACCCCTGCGCCCCCGGCCACCTCAGGCGGGCTGGGCTTCGAGGTCGCCGCGCTCGCGGGGTTCTGGCCCTTCGCGCCTGGGGCGCAGCTGGGCGGCGGCTACTGCACTGCGCATTTGTGCGGGGGGCTGCTGCTGCGCGGCCAGCGGGCGGACCTGCCGGCGATCGACGCCACCCTCTGGCGGGCGGGAGTGCTTGCCGTCGGTCGGGCTCAGGTGGCCCTGGGCAGTGAGCGGCTCCGCGCGGCGGCGGTCCTCTCCCTCGGCCCGGGCTGGGTGCTGGCCCAGAGGCGCGGGCAAACCCAGGACAAATGGCAGCTTGAAGGCGCCCTCGAGGCGGAGCTGTCGGTGCAGGTGGTCTCAGGTTGGTGGCTGTTTCTTCGAGGAGGCCTCGGGCTCGCGTCCGGCGACACCCCGGTGTGGGTGAATTCCGTTCAGACGACCCAGCTGCCCGCCTACTCCGCTCAGGGCGCGCTGGGAGTCCGGGTTGGGCGATGATGACAAGCGCTGCCTGATCGGACGGTTGCCAAGCGACTTTTCATCGAAGAGCCCAATGCCCGCACTCCCAACCCTTCTGAAGGTCGTCAGGTCCGACCCGGACGAGGGGTTGTCGGACCTTGAGCTCGCCAACAAGGTCCGGCTGGGCGATTCGAAGCTGGCGCCGACCTTCTATGGGCGCGTCGCCCCGAGAATCTGGGTGGTCCTGCGCCGGCTGCTTCGGGGCAACGAGCAGGATCACGAGGACCTCGCACAACAGACCCTGGTGGCGCTCGTCGAAGGGCTCGATCGCTACCGCGGGCAGGCGCCCCTCGAGGCCTGGGCAGGGGCGGTCGCCGGCCACGTCGCGCTCGACTGGCTGCGCCACCACCGCCGCGAGCGGGCGCTCTTCGAAGGGTTGTGCGACGCGACCCTCGAGCGGCCTTCGCGCGATCAGCCGGCCCGCACCGTCTGGACCCGGCAGCTGGTCGATCGTCTCAAAGTGCTGCTCGCAGGGGTCGCCGAGGATCGCCTCACCGCGTGGGTGCTCCATGACATCCACGGCTTTTCGCTTGCCGAGCTTTCGCAGATGACGGGCGCCTCGCTCGCCGCGGTGCAGAGCCGGCTGGTGCGGGGCCGCGGCGACGTCGAGCAGCGGCTGGCCCGCCAGCCGGAGCTGTTGCTGTCCCTGCAATCGGAGCCGATCGGAGGGGCGCTGTGAAAGATCCCTCGCAGGTGATCGCCGACGCGCTCAAGGGCACGCTCCCGGCGGACAGCGAAGCGGTGCCGCCTCGGGCCGACCCCGCCGCCCTCGCGCTGCTGTCGGAGACGATTCACCGCACCGCGCGGAACCGGACGTGGCGGCGCCGCGGCTTCGCGCTCGCCGCCGCGGTGCTGGCGGGAGGGCTGAGCACCTGGGCGCTGCTGCGGCCCCCGGCCGACGGGGTCGAGGTTCAGTCGGCGCACGGCGCCCTCGTCACCCGGGGAGAGACGAGCCTCGCCGCGACCACCGGGTCGACGCTGCGGGCCGGCTCGAAGGTCGAGACCACCTCCGGCGGCGCGGTGCGGCTGCGCCTTCAGACCGGCACCCAGCTGTGGCTCGAAGAGCACTCCGCGCTGGAGCTCCTCTCGACCGACACCGATCAAAGCCTGAGGCTGCTGGCAGGGCGCGTCCACTCCGAGGTGGTGCACCTGGTGTCGCCGCAGCGGTTCCGGATCGTCACCTCCGACACCGAGGTCGAGGTGCGCGGGACCCGGTTCGTCGTCGAGTGGCTGGAGAAGCCGGCGTGCGCCGGCCAGGCCTCGACGCGGGTGCGGGTCGAAGAGGGCATCGTCTGGATCCGCCACGCGCACGAGGAGCTCGAGCTGCGCGCCGGTGGCGTCTGGCCGCCGCCCTGCCCCGCGCCTGCCGCCGCTGCGGTGGTGGTTCCCGCGGTCGCGATGCCCGCCGCGGCGCCGGTTGCGCCCGTGGCTCCGGTCGCCGAGCTGGGCTCGCGGCTGGCCGAAGAGAATCGCCGCTTCTCCCAGGTGCTTCAGGCGAGGCAGCAGGGCGACACCGACGGCGCGCTGGTGCTGCTCGATGCGCTGCGCCGCGACTTCCCCCATGGGCACCTCGAAGAGGACGCCGCCGCCGAAGAGCTGCGGCTCGTCGCCGGCGTCGATCCCGTCCGCGCGCGCACCGCTGCCCGGAACTACCTCTCCCGCTTCCCCAGAGGGTACGCGCGCGCCCTTGCCGAAGAGCTGCTGACGCCAGTGCCATGAAAACGGGCTGGGGGGTGCTGTGGGCAGTCAGCGTCGGCGCGAGCCTCGGGTGCAGCCAGGCATTTCGCTTCACCGACGACGCTGGGTTCGACGCCGGCGTCGATGCCGGCCCGGTCGACGCCGGTCCGGATGACGCGGGGGTCGATGCGGGCAGCGACGCCGGCTTCGATGCGGGGTTCGACGGCGGCGCCGACGCGGGCTGCAACTCGCCCGGCGAGTGCGAGTGCCAGGACGCGGGCGACTGCGCCGGCGTGCGCCCGTTGTGCGGAGCCGATCACCGGTGCGTGGAGTGCCTCGCCCACACCGACTGCGGGACCAACGGGCTGTGCGACCCGAAGACGCGGCGCTGCACCCTCTCCTGCACCAGCTCGGCGGACTGCGACGGCGGGCTGCGCAACCGGTGCGGCAGCGACTTGCCGCGGCACTGCATCGCTTGCGACGACCCTCCGTCTTGCCCGGTTGCCCAGGTCGCGGTCTGCGCGGAGTCGGTGGGCTTCTGCGTCGAGTGCTCGAGGGACAGCCAGTGCGCCGACGGCGGCCTCAAGCCCCGGTGCGACACCCGCTTCGGGGCCTGCGTACAGTGCTTGACCTCGGCGCAGTGCGCGGCCACCGAGTTCTGCCGCGCATCGACGAGCAGCTGCGAGCCGCGTTAACCGCTCCGGTGGGGTTAGATCTTCACCCGCTTCATCTCCGCGTCGTACAGCGGCCGCAGCGACATCGCCGCGGGGAACAGCTTCCCGGCGATGTCCACCTCCCACTTGCCCGCATCGATCCACGCCTGGTCCAGCGGCTCACCGGCCTCGACCATCACCAGCCCGACGGCGCCACCGACGGTGTGCCCGTACGAGGCCGCTCGGACGTAACCGACCCGCTTGCCGTTCCTCAAGACCGGCTCGGCGTGGAAGAGCATCGGCTGCGGGTCCTTGACGAGGATCTGCAGCAGCCGCCGCTTGAGCGGGCCCGCCGCCTTCTTCGCCACCACCGCGTCCTTGCCGATGAAGCCGCCCGGCTTCTTCAGGTCGACCGCGAAGCCGAGCCCCGCCTCGAGCACCGAGTCGGTGTTGTCGATGTCGTGGCCGTAGTCCCGGTAGCCCTTCTCCATCCGGCAGCTGGCGAGCGTCTTCAGGCCCGCGAGCCGGACGCCGAACTTCTTGCCGGCCTCGAGCAGCCGGTCGTAGACGTGGGTCGCCTGCTCGGTGGGGATGTAGAGCTCGTAGCCCAGCTCTCCGAGGTAGGTGATCCGCACGCAGAGCATCTGGGCGAAGCCGATGTCGATCTGGGCCGCCGCCCGGAACGGGAAAGCCTCGTTGGAGAGATCGCGGGTGGTCAGCGACTGGAGCAGCTCGCGCGACCGTGGCCCCTGCACATTGAGCTGCGCGTAGCCCGACGTGACGTCGGTGACGAACGCGTGCGCCCCGTCGGGGAAGTGGCGCGTCATCCAGGTCTGGGTGTGCTTAAGCGCGGTGTCCGACGACACCACCCAGTAGCGCTCGTCGTCGAGCTTGGTCACGGTGAGGTCGGCTTCGATCGTCCCGCCCTCGTTGAGCCACTGGGTGTAGGTGATCAGGCCCGCCGGCCCGTCGACGTTGTTGGCGGAGATCTGGTTGAGCAGCCGCCCCGCGTCGCGCCCCTGAACGAGGAACTTGGACATGAACGACATGTCCATCAGGATCACGCCCTCGCGGGTCGCCTTGTGCTCCGCTTCCCAATAGGGGAACCAGTGCTGGCGGCCCCAGGAGAGCTTCTCCTCCTCGGCCTTCGCGCCCTCGGGCAGGTACCAATCGGCGCCTTCCCACCCACTGACGTCTCGGAAGAAGGCGCCCTTCGCCGCGAGGCGATCGTGAAACGCCGACCTCTTCGCGCCGCGGGCGGTGTCCATCGAGCGCGTCGGGTAGAGGCACAGGTACACCATGCCCAGCGACTCGACGGTGCGGGTGGCGCGATACTCAGGGTTGCACTGGTAGGTGTGGAGCCGGTCGATGTTGAAGCCAGTGACGTCGACGTCGGGCCGACCGTTGATGATCCAATGGGCGAGCACCCGCCCCAGGCCTCCCCCGGTGAGGATCCCGATCGAGTTGAGGCCCGCGGCGACGAAGTAATTCTTCAGCTCGGGCGTCTCGCCGACGCAGGGCTGGAGATCAGGGGTGAAGCTCTCCGGGCCACAGAAGAACTTCTTCACGCCGGCGTTGATCGAGATCGGCACCCGCTTCATCGCCCTCTCGACGTAGGGGGTCATCCGATCCCAGTCGGGAGCCAGGGTTCCGAACGAGAAGTCCTCGGGGACGCCGCCCACCTTCCAGGGCGCGCAGACCGGCTCGAACAGCCCGATCATCAGCCCGCCGCCCTCCTCGCGGAAGTAGCCGTGCGAGCCCGGGTCTTCGAGCACCGGCCAGGCGTTGCTCACCTCGGGGATCTTCTCGGTGATGAGGTAGTAGTGCTCGGCCGACTGGAGCGGGATGTTGATCCCCGACTTCGCGCCCAGCTGGCGGGCCCACATCCCGGCGCAGTTCACCACCACCTCGGCCTCGATCTCTCCGTGGGAGGTGGTGACGCCGGTGACGACGCCGCGCTTGCTCTTCACCCCGGTCACCGAGACGCCCTCGATGATCTTCGCGCCCTGCATCCGGGCGCCCTTGGCGAGCGCCATCGTCACGTCGACCGGATCCGCCCGGCCGTCTTCCTTGACGTAGAAGCCGGCGAGGATGTCGTCGACGTTGGCCAGCGGAAACAGTTCCTTCACCTGGCGGGGGGCGATCTCGTGCACGTCGACGCCGCAGTAGCGGTTGAAGGCCGAGACTCGGCGGTACTCCTCGAGCCGGTCCGGCTCGGTGGCGATCTCGATGAAGCCGACCGGGTTGAATCCGGTCGCCTGCCCGGTTTCCGCCTCGAGCCGGGCGTAGAGGTCACGGGTGTACTTTCGCATCTCGGTCGAGGTCTCGGAGGTCGAACCGAAGGTGACCATCAGCCCGGCGGCGTGCCAGGTGGTGCCCGAGGTGAGCCGATCGCGCTCGAGCAGCACCACGTCTTTCCACCCCATGTGGGCCAGGTGGTAGGCGACGGAGCAGCCGATGATGCCCCCGCCGATGACGACGACGCGGGCGCGAGCAGGAAGAACAGGGTCGGACATGGTGGCCCACCATATCGTTTGAGGCGGCGGGGCCGGCCGTCGATCTCAGCTGTCGAGCAGCAGCGCGACCGCGAGGCCGGCGGCGGCCGAGGCGCCGAAGATCAGCGACACCGCGGCGCCAAACGCCCGGCCGCCTCCCACCCAGGCGAGCACCGCCTTGACCACGGTGTTCGAGACCACCGCGACCATCACCACCAGCGCGGCCGATCGGCTGGAGATC
>JAYVRT010000897.1:0-3650 GCA_043776025.1 Archangiaceae bacterium
ACCCCACCGCCAGGTGCTGCTCCGACGTCGGGGTGCTTCAGGCATTCTCTGGCGAAGTCTCTGTCGGGACCTCGGCTGCGGCAGCGGCGCAGGCCCTCACCCAGACGGGGCCGTGCCAGGGCGTTTCGGTAGACGCGACCTCGGCGGCCTTCGCCGTGGCCAATCCGGCCGGCTTCCCCATCTATGCCCGGGTGGTCAGCACGCCTGCGACTTCCGGCGAGGCGCTGGTGCTTCCGTTGCCCCCGGACCTCGCGCACAACCCGAGCGACTCCTCTCTGGTGACGCTGCTGCCCAATGCCACCACCCGCCTCATCTTCACGGTCCTGCCGCAGACCCACGGAGGCCGGCTCGCGGTCGAGTTGCTCGGCCCTGACTTTGCCAATGCGGGAGTGCTCACGCCGATTGGCGGGGCCCACGTCCAATTGCAGGGAGGCACCAGCAGCCCGCTGGTGGTGACGACCGAGAAGCTCACGCCGGCGATCTTCCTGCCCGTCCGCAACTTCGAGTCGACGGCCAACCCCGTGCCGGGGACCCTGAGCCCTCCGACCCCCACCGAACCCCCCATTCCGCAGCCCGTGCCGCTCAATTTCTGCGTGCTCGCCGCAGGAACGATTCAGGTCGAGGCCGGCACGTCGAAGTTGAGTGAAGCCGCCGTCACCCTGTCGCCCACCGGGCTTCCGGTGCTGACGCCCATTCCCAACTCGACTGCGGCCGTGCCGTCGATGAAAGCGGACGGGACGTTGAGTGTGCTGGTTCAGCCGCAGGGAGACCTGAGCATCAACTCGGTCCGGGTGACCTTCAGGCCGGCCGTGGGCAGTCCCTCGACCCAGTCGGTCCCCCTGGCGACGCTGTTCCATGACCTGGGGGTGCTGCCCGTCGGACACGCCTTCGTGAAGGATGTCTCGACGGTGGACGGGCATCTGGTGAAGCAGCAGGAGGACTTCCGGCTGCCGGGCCGCGGGCCGGCCTTCTCCTTCTGGCGCACGTACTCCAGCCGGAACTCCGGGCAGGCTTCGATGCTCGGACCGGGCTGGGCGGACAGCTTCAGCGCCTCACTCGTCGAGTACGAGGCGCCCCTGGGCAAAGCCCGCTTCGCCCTCATCGGCGGCGAGGGCTCGGGGCAGGTCTTCACCTGCAACGCCCTCGTCACCGGATGCACCGCCCAGCGCGGGTACCACGGAACGCTTCGGGCGGATGGGGCGCTGGTGGTGTTCCGCTCAAAGTCGGGCGTTGAGTACCGCTTCGAGAACCCGATCGAGGATGCACTGCACGCCACCCATCGGCGACTGGCCTCCATCACCGACGCCAGCGGCAACAGGGAGACGTTCGAGTACGCCGACGCGACGCTGGAAGGGGCGCTGGTGCGCGTCCACGAGGCCGGCGACCGCCGCTACGCGCAGCTTTCCTACTTGCGGACGCCGGGCACCAACCAACTGCAGCTGACATCCCTCGAGCTGTTTGAGAGCCCGCAGGGGACGGCCACCCAGCCCACGCCGATGGGAATCTGCCTTGGGTACCTCTACGACGCGCATGGACGTCTGCAGGACGCCATCCGGTTCGACGGCGGCTGCTTCGCATCGCAGGAACAGCGGCGCGAACACTTCACCTACCTCGAGTCATCCGACCTCAACGTTCGGGACAACCTGGAGAGCTACACCGAGCCCAACGGCAACGTCACCCACTTCGCCTGGTACGCAGGCACGGATCCGCTCCTGCCTGGCGAGGGCGGCTTCACCTTCTTCGAAGACAAGAAGGAGCGGGTGAAGACCGTCACCGAGCCCACCCAACCAGCCGCGGTGACTTCCTTCGTCTACTCGCTGACGCAGTCGGCGATCAGCACCTTCAGCGGACCGCAGCAGGCCTTCATTACCACCGTCCAGGGTCCGCGCCCGGGGGTGCGGGCGACGAAGTACTTCATGGACAGCTACGGCTCGTCGTCGCGCGTCGAACGGCCGCTCGAGACGCCCGGCGACCCGCCGGTGACGGCGACCACCAACGCGACCTGGGACAAAGTTCACATCCGGGTGACAAAGGAGTCCGACGCGCTCGGACGCTCGACGACCTTCGTCTACGACGAGTTGGGCAACCTGACAGACAAGCGGGTGGCCGCGGTGGCGCTGCCGGGCGCCACAGCCGTGGTCGACGCGCACGGCAATTCTGTCGCGGCGATCGTCGAGCGGTGGGCGTACGAGCCGTCCCTCAGCCAGCCCATCTGCCACGTCGACCCCGAAGGCCGGGTGACGAGCCACACCGTCGACTCGAGCGGGAGCGACCCGCGCACGGCACCGCTCCCCACCGGCACCGGCCTCCGGCTGAGTTCTACCCGGCGGGCGACGCCGGTTGCGGCAAGCGCGGTGGCGGGCTCCGCGGACTGCCTGACGCTCGCAACCACCGTCGGCAGCGCGGCCGACGACATCGTCACCACCAGCCGCTACTGCCAGGTGCAGGGCTTCGCCTGCGCAGCCGGTGCGGTGAAGGGCGAGCTGACCCAGAGCGAGGATGGCGAGCACCGCGTCACCGAAGTCGTGTCCTACGACGACCTGGGCAACGTGCTCCAGACGCGCAAAGCGAGCGGGCTGCCGTCGCCCATCGTCACCGACACCTTCTGGGACCGGCGCAGCCGGATGACGCGCCAGCGGGACACCTTCGGCCACGAAACCACCTGGGAGCTCTACGACGGGATGGATCGGCCACTCTCCGTCAGGCGCCACGGGACGCCCGGGACGCCTCCACTCGGCTCGGCAGACGAGACTCAGATGCTGACGTGGCACAGAGGAGGTCAACAGCACTCCGTCACGAACGGCCTTGGACTGACGCGCACCACGGACCTCGACGGGCTCAACCGTCCGGCGGTGGTGACGGAGACCGGCGGCGGGCTCGCCGCACCGCTCACCACCCTCCACTTCTACGATGAGGCCGGGAACGAGACCCGCACCGTCGACCGGCGGGGGGCTCAGACGACGCGTGCGTTCGACTCAGCCGACCGGATGGTGTCCACCAGCGTCGCTGTCAGCGACGCCGCGCTCTTCGGCAGCTCGAACGGCGATGCAACGACAGTCGGACAGGCCGGCGTCGTCTCGACGGCGGGCTACGACGCGGCCGGCAACAAGCGCTTCGAGACGGACCTGCACGGCCACCGCACCGACTTCGCCCTCGACGCCCTCTACCGGGTGGTGTCGGCGACGTCTCCGACTGTGCCAGGGGCCGATTTCGCCGCCGCGCCGACGCCCTACTCCACCCTTCGCCGGTTTGACCTCGTCGGAAACAAGGTACGGGAGGAGGACGGCAACCACCACCCAACAGCCTGGGAGTACGACTTCGCCAACCGGCAGACGCGCATGGTGGATGCGGCAGGCCGCGAAGAGCTCCGCACCTGGGACAGGGCCAACAACCTCCACGTGTTGACGAAGAGAGCGGGCGGCGTCGTCCAGTTCACCCGCACGACTGCGTACGACGGGCTCGACCGGCCCACCCTTGTCGGCGAGTCGGGCCTACGGGCTGCGGGCTTCGTGCCGGCTTCGGTCAGCTACTCCATGGTGACCAACTACGACGACCCGGCACACCGGGTGTCGACGCAAGACCGCCGCCATTTCGTCACCACCCGGGTGCTGGACGGGTTTGACCATGTCGTTGCGGAGACGGCCGACGAC
>JAYVRT010000898.1:0-12775 GCA_043776025.1 Archangiaceae bacterium
GTGGCGACCTCGCCCCCGAGGACGAGCCAGTCGAACGGCCGGCCGGTGGCGCGGGCGTAGGCAGACACCGCGTCGTACCGCAGCGGCTTGGAGGCGGGCCTCTCCACCTGGTCGGCGCTGAAGGTGATCGCGAGCTCGGCCTGAACCCGCGGCATCACCAGCGCCACCGAGCCGCCGCCGGCGGGCAGCGTGGTCGAGAAGTCAACGTTGCCATCGCGGGTGCTGGTGATCGCGCGGCGGCCGCCGAAGATCTGGAACTGCAGCGGCCCCAGGTTCAGCTGGCCGCGCACGCCGTCGACCGGCAGCATCACCGCGGAGGGAGCGAGGAAGCGCCCGACGCCAAAGAAGAGCAGCTTGTCCAGCAGGTCGACGGAGAGCTCCGCCACGTAGAGCAGGTGAATCGCGCTGTTCTGCGTCGTGCCCGCGACCGGTTGGCGGCCCTGGTAGTCGAGATCGAGGTGGGCGTGCCGGTCGAAGGCGGTGGCGTACACCCGGGCGCGGACGCCGAGCTCCAGCGCGGTCATCTCCTTAGGATCCATCGGCAGGCCGCCGTTGGCGTCGAGCTCCACCAGGTTCGCCGCCAACAGATCGGTGCCGACCTCGGCGTCGATCGTCCCCCGCACCGAGGCGCGGCTCACCACGTCGACGTCGCCGATCACGCCGGCGTCGGCCTGCGCGAGCGCGAAGAGAGCGACCGCGGCGAGGGCGGAGGTCATTGGGAGCTGAACGACATCGCGTACATGTACGAGAGGACGACGTGCACCACCGACAGGATGTACATGATCGACGCCAGCGGCCGGTGGAGCACGATCCACCGCTGGAAGATCTTCTCCGCCACGCCGAGCGCATGGAGCCGGCTCTGCAGGCGAAGGCGCCGGCCGACGAGCGCGTGGGCGTCGGGCGCGAGCTTGAGCGACGGCAGCGTCCGCAGCGAGCGCCGGGTCTGAAGGTCGGCGGTCACCAGACCGGAGAACGCGCGCGGCACCGCTCCGGTGGGCAACAGCGCCTGGGCCTCGGCGGGGAGCGGGCCCAGCTTCTGCAACTCGGCCTCGACGTCGCGCGCCGCCATCTGCTCACCGCCCAGCGTCCGTGGGAGGAAGGAGTAGAGGTAGCGGCCGAACAGCCCGGAGAAGAAGACGATCGCCACCGCGATGAAGTTGAGCACCGCCGGGTTGAGCAGGTTCACCCCGTAGCCGCGGGTGAAGAGGTGCAGCGAGTGGAAGAGGACGCAGACCATGCCCTGCACGCCGAGGAAGATGTGGAAGTGGAGCCAGGCAGAGAGCCGGGCCATCTCGCGCAGGGACCGCGATCGGCGCGCCACCGAGTAGATCAGCATCACCACCATCGAGCCCAGGCCAACCCACCCCAGGCCGATGCTGAACGCAGAGGTCGGCGCGGGAGGATCCGTCCACCAACGCCAGCTGAAGGCGGCGACCTCCGCGGCGACGATGACCGAGTAGATCGCTGGCATCAGCCCCCGCATGCGCGGGCGGCACCATAGCCTTGGCTGGCGGCACTTTGAGCCTCAAATCGCCCCGCCTTGACGCAGGTCAACGCATACAATGGGCGCGTGGACCTCGTGCTTGGCCTCGGCGCCGTCGCCATCGTGCTCGTCGTCGGCTTCCAGGTCTGGTCGGCCAGCCGCGCACGCCGCAATGAGGACGCCGCGCACGCGAAGCACCAGCAGGTGGTCGAGCGCAACATTCAGCCGCCGAGCCTCCACCCGCTGGTCAACCTCGGCGCCTGCATCGGCTCCGGCGCCTGCGTCACTTCCTGCCCGGAGAAGGACGTGCTGGCGATCATCGACGGGAAAGCGCGGATCACCAACCCCACCGCCTGCATCGGCCATGGCGAGTGCCTGCGCGCCTGCCCGGTGGACGCGATCTCCCTCGTGCTCGGCACCGAGAAGCGCGGCGTCGACATTCCGCTGCTCGCCACCGACTTTCAGACCAACGTGCCCGGGCTGTACATCATCGGCGAGCTCGGCGGGATGGGGCTCATCTACAACGCGATGACGCAGGGGCTGCAGTGTGCCTCGGCGATCCTCAAGGCGCCACCGGCGAAGATCGACGGGGTGCACCAGTTGGTGATCGTCGGCGCCGGCCCCGCCGGGTTCGCCACTGCCCTGGCCGCGCTCGAGGCGAAGCTCGACTTCGTGATCGTCGACCAGGAGTCGTTGGGCGGGACGGTGCTCCACTACCCGCGGCAGAAGATCGTGATGACGCGCCCGGTGGAGCTGCCGCTGTACGGCAAGCTGAAGCTCACCGAGGTCAGCAAGGAGTCGCTGCTCGCCGTCTGGGAGCAGATCCTCGTCAAGACTGGCCTGAAGGTGGCCACCGGGGTCCGCGTCGACGACGTGAAGCGCGGGGCCGACGGCATCTTCGAACTGACGACGAGCACCGGGCCGCTGCGCACCCAGCGGGTGGTGTTGGCGCTGGGCCGGCGGGGCTCGCCGCGGAAGCTGGGCGTGCCGGGCGAGGAGCTCTCGAAGGTCTGCTACCGGCTGCTCGAGCCGGAGAACTACAAGGGCGCGCACTGCCTGGTCGTCGGAGGCGGCGACGCCGCGGTGGAGGCGGCGATCGCGCTCGGCGATGCGGGGGCGACGGTTCACCTGGCCCACCGCGGCGAGGTGTTCGACCGGATCAAGCCGAAGAACCAGGAGAAGCTCGACGCCTCGTGTGGCGCGGGGAAGGTGACGCTGCTGCTCGAGGCGAAGGCGCAGCAGATCCGAACCGACTCCGTCGCGCTCGAGGTGGGTGGCAAGGCGCGCGAGGTGAAAAACGACTACGTGCTGATCTTCGCCGGCGGCGTGCTCCCGACGGCGTTCCTCGAGAAGGCGGGCGTGCAGGTGATGACGATGAAGGGCGAGGCGTTCGCGCCGGCGAACCGATGAGCGCCACCATCGCCAGAGTCCGCTGGGCGCTGATCCTGCTCGCGGCGGCGGGCTGCACCTCCGGTCCGGCGCAGCCGACGGCGCCCAGGCCTCACCCCTACTTTCCGATCGCCACCGGCGACGTTCACGCCCTCGCGCGCCAAACGCTGAAGGACGGCCCGATCAAGTGCACCTCGTGCCACCCGCTCACGGTCACCAACTACGCCCAGTTCGAGTGCACCGGCTGCCACCAGCACGAGCAGGCAAGGGTCGACAAGACTCACGCCGCCGTGCCGCTCTACAGCTACGCCAGCCCCGCCTGCTACTCCTGCCACCGCGATGGCAGCGCGTCGCACCCGCCCGATGCACACGATCCGGCGGTGGATGTTCGGGTCACGGCGCTCGTCCCGACGTGGTCGAACGCGACGATCGTCGAAGTGGTCTCCAGCGAAGAGCGGTTGCCGATGGGGATGAACCACGCGAGCGCGCAGATCCCCGCCGCCGTCATCGCCAGCTGTTCCAACTGTCACCCCGGCGCCGACGTCGGCAACTACTACCCGGGCCAGTTCCACCCTTCCTTGCTGTCGAGGAAGCAGCCCCAGCCGACGGCCTGTGCCGACTGCCATGCGGCGTCGGCTCCTCTGGGGTTTGTCGGGCCGGCCGCGACCTCGCCGGCGAGGACGCCGTCGACGGGTGAGATGAAGCACGACGCGGTGGCCTGGGACGGGGGCGCTCCCACCACCACGCCGCTGTTGACCGCCGACTGCAGCGCCTGCCACGTCACGCCGTCGACGTTCTCGGCGGCGATCTGGTCGACCCAGGCGAGCTTTCACGCGGCACTGACCGATGCCGGCATGCCGCAGCCCGGCTCCTGCATCGACTGTCACGCGAACACCCGGCCGACCGGGGTGATCTCCGCCGCCGACGCCGGGGTGCCTGCCGGAATCGGTTTCGATCACTCCGCTCCCGCGTGGCTCGGGGACTGCGTCACCTGCCACGCCACGGACGTCAAGACCTGGGCCGGCGGCAAGTTCCACCTCGCCGGCAACCCGCCTCTGCTGAGCTGTCTGCCCTGTCACGCGGGAGAACGGCCGACGAGCACCGCCAACTGGAAGAGCCCGCCGTCCCTCACCCTGCCCTTCGACTTCGTGACCAACGCGCGCGGCATCACCCACGGAGACGGCCAGGACTGCGCGCTCTGCCACTACAACGCACAGGGCTTCGTCGACGCGGGCTTCGTCGACGGGGGCTTCGCGCACGGACCGGGGACTCCCGCGGCCATCACCTGCGTCGCCTGTCACTCGACGGTGCGGCCGACAACCGTGGTGTCGGGCTTCGATCACGCGACCTCCGGCACGGGCGACTGCTTTGGGTGTCACCAGGCGACGACGGCGCACACCTCGATGGCGGACTGGGACGGAGGACAGCCGTACCCGGGCCCGCACTTGATGGGCTCTTCCGATCAGTTCATCCGCGTCACCGAGCTCACTTTGAAGCGCAGCGGGCCGAACAACCTCGTCACTGGCACGACCTCGACCGTGGCGACGCTCTACAACGCGATGCTCCACACCGCGAGCGAGCTGCCGATGGAGCTCAACGCCGGAGGAGACGGTGGGAACAGCGCGGTGTGCTGGCATTGCCACACCAGCGCCGCCGGGACGACGATGGTCACCTCATTCCTCGATGGGCAGTTTCACAGCTCGCTGACCGGCTTTCGAACCACGCCGGCCGCGGCGCCGGCCCCGTTCCCGCAACCCACCTCCGGTTGCACCCACTGCCACGAAGCCATGCGGCCCGCGGGCGTGGTGCAGAACACCGACCTGCGGCCAATGGATCACTCGGCGAAATTCACCACCGCGGTCGACGTCAACGGCACGATGGTCACCGCCGTCTCGGAGCTCGACTGCTCGGTGTGCCACGCGGTCTCGGGCGGAGGCGCGGTCGACGGCGGAGGCTGGCGAGACGGAGGCTTCCACACCAACATCCCCGGGCCGGCGCAAGCCAAGCTCGAGGACTGCGTCGGGTGTCACTACCCGCTGATGGCGGACGCGGCGAAGGTGGACGTGATCAGCGCCGCCAGCCCGAGCTTCAAGATGCGGCACCGCTCGACCCAGCTGACAACGCAGAAATGCGACACCTGCCACGCGATGTCGTTGGCGAACGCGACCGCCGGGCGGACCGTGGCGCAGTGGAGCCCGGGGAAGTTCCACCCGAGCCTCACCACCCAGCCTGGCGCTTGCGTCGACTGCCACGGCGGCGTGACGACCCCGACCCACCCGACCCAGAGCGCGTTCGACGGCCAATGGATGAACCACGCGGTGCCGTTGGTGACCCAGAAGGACTGCGCCTTCTGCCACGCCAGCGATCTCACCACGGGGGCCCGCACCTGGAACAAGTCCGATCGCCTCCACCTGCCCGGGATCAGTCCTACCGGTTGTTCGATCTGCCACGGCCCGCTCAACGGCGGCGCGAACAACAACATGCCCTCGACCCCGGTCGACTCGACGACGATCACCAGCGCGAGCGCCTTGACGGGGGCCGCGGGCCTGCACGATCAGATCTCGCACGCCGACGTGAACGTCACGGCGCACGACTGCAACTTCTGTCACACCCAGGTGGGCGTCGCGGACGCGGGCACGCCGGCGGTTGGGCACGAGTGGGCCCGGGCGAACTTCCACGCGCGCTTCACCGGCGGCACGGGCCTCGAGCTCAATGGCAGCACGGGGCGCTGCAGCAACTGCCACCTCAACCTGAAGCCAGGCCCGAACTTCACCGACCAGAATCACAGCGCCTTCGACTCGACCTCGACCGATTGCAGCTCCTGCCATGCATGGCCGGGAACCGGCAACCTCGCGGCGCCGAACTGGCACCTCGACATCGGCCCCCCTCCGACGATCACCGTCGGTGGGTTCCCGATCGGTGGGGCGCTTGCCAGCAGCGGGACGACCCAGCCGGGGGTCAACAACCTCGCGCACCCGGCGGTGCCGGCCGGAGCCACCTGCTCCACCTGTCACACCCAGGCCAGCGGCGGCCGCAAGGCGTTTGGCTACGATCACGCGCTCGCTCCCGCGACGGGGTGCGCGTCATGCCACGAGGCCGGCAGCGATCTCGTCGGGACGCCCTGGACTCTCAACGCCGCAGGGGCAGTGCCGGCCTCCGCGCAGTGTGGAAGGGGCGCGGGCACGGTGGCCGATCGCGGCGGCGACACGCGGCCCGTCGGCATTGCCAGCCTCGCGTGCAGCTCCAGCTCGGCGAGCCTGACCTGCGGCTCGAACAACTGCGCCTTCAATCACTTCTACCCGTCGGACTGCGGCGAGTGCCACGCCAAGCCGGCAGCCATCCCCGCGAAGGTCCAGACGGGCTCGGCGTACGTCAGCAGCTGGGCGTTCCAGCACTACTTCGGCGCCCCCGCGCAGCAGGCCACCTGCTGCCACTGCCACGCCGCGCCCAGCTGCCGCCCCTGACGGCGCCACCGTAAAGTCGAGGCGACGCTGGACTGCGCGTGCTCCAGTTGCGCCGTCTGATTTGCACTTACCCGCGTCGAGTGGCCGTGCAAGCACCCGAGACTCCAGCCCCTCCAGGGTGGCGCGCATCTTGATTGGCTTCTGTCCGTGCCCTCTCGCGTCATTGCCTTCTTTGTGCTGCTGGCCTCTTGCGTCTCCCCTCCGGGCGGGGGCGTGAAGGTGGTGTTGGTCTACGCGGCGACCGATGCCCAGTGCGCGCGGATCTTCGTCACCGGCAACGGCCGACCCGGAGTGACGAGCGCTCCGCTGCGCCGCTCAGGACACGATCTGATCGCTGGCGTCGCCCAGAGCGACCTCACCGGCCCGTCGATCGAGCTCCAGGCGCGTGGCTACGGCGCATCGGACTGCAGCGGGCCGGCGGTCGACCTCTCGGCGATCGAGCACCGCGACTTCGTCCCCGGCCAGCTGTCTGACCCGGTGACGTTGCGCCTCGACGGGCTGCACGCCGTCGCGCCCGTGGCCCCGGCGGGGCTTGATGCGGGGACGGGCGGAGGCGTCACCGGCGATGCCGGAACTGCTGTCCCCGACGCGGGCGGCAACTCTCCTGACGCGGGCGCCACGCCTGACGCGGGGAGTGGAAGTGACGCCGGAAGCCCGGGCCCGTTCCCCTACCTGCCGAGCAACTTCTCCGGCACCAGCGTTCCCTCCAGCGGCTTGCCCACCGTGACGCTGGACTGTGGGGTGTCGACGTTCAACTCCGACACCCACGCTTTCAACAACTGGTGCAACCGCCCGGTCCCAGTGCCGGTGGTGGTGGCCCGGCCACTGACGGGCGACCTGGTGCTGCTGCCGATGAAGGGCTTCGAGCTGAAGCAGGACTCACGGCTGGTCCTGACCGGAAGCCGGCCGGTGATCCTCGTGGTGCTCGGCGACGCGGCGATCGGTGGCGAGCTGAGCGCCAGTGGTACCGGCACAACCCCGGGAGCGGGCGGCCCGGCGCTGGCGTGCTTGCTCGGCGGAACGGGAGCCAACGGGGTGTTGCTCACCGGCGGTGGCGCGGGTGGAGGCGGCTACGGGCAGCCGGGTGCTCCCGGCGGAGGCGTGGCGGCGAACCCGCTTGCGGGCGGCGCGGCGGGCCTGTTGGAGATCGCTGCGCCCCAGCAGTTGCTGCGCGGCGGCTGCCCCGGTGGCGACGGCGCGATCGTGGTGCCCGGGGAGCTGCCGGCGAAAGGCGGAGCTCCCGGCGGGGCGCTTCAGATCTCGGTCTCGGGCCAGCTGACGATCTCTGGACGGATCTCCGTCAACGGCGCGGGTGGCCTCGGCGCAGCGGCGACCAAGGGCGGCGCCGGCGGCGGCGGGAGCGGCGGAGCCCTGGTGCTCGAGGCCGCGAGCCTCAAGATCACCAAGGACGCGGAGCTCACGGCCAACAGCGGCGGCGGAGGCGGCGGCGCGCGCAACACCACCGGTGGCCAGAACGGCGAGGCGGGCCGCGACGACAGCGCCAGCCCGGCGAAGGGCGGCGACGGCTCGATGATGGAGGGAGGCAAAGGCGGCCAGGGCGGCTCGATGGCGTCGCCCAGCGCCGGCCTCGCCGGAAAAACGATTCTGACCAACGTCGGCGGCGGGGGCGGCGGGGGTGGCGGGGGTGGCGGAGCCGGCAAGATCTTCCTCCGGTCTGCGGTCGCCGTCTGCAGCTCGGACCCCGAGCGGCTCGTGAGCCCTGCCGCGAGCGGGAACTGCCCGTAACCGTCGTCGCCGGGTATCCTCCGGCCGATGCTGGGCTCCAGGTACCAACTCAGGGGAAAGCTCGCCGAAGGCGGGATGGCGGAGATCTTCCTCGCCGACTACGAGGGCGACGACGGCCTGGTGCGCCAGGTGGTGGTGAAACGGATCCTCCGCGAGTTCTCGAAGGACCAGGCGTTCGTCTCGATGTTCATGGGCGAGGCGAAGCTGATCGCGAAGTTGAACCACCCGAACATCATCAAGCTGACCGACTTCGGCATCGACGATGGCTGCTACTTCCTCACCATGGAGTACGTCGACGGCTTCCACCTGCGCTCGCTGCGGAAGCGGGCCGACGCGGTGGGCCGGCCGGTGCCCTACGACCTCGCGGCGCGGATGGTGTCCCAGGCGTGCACCGGGCTCGGCTACGCCCACGCCTACGCGGAAGACGGAAAGCCGCTCAACCTGATCCACCGCGACATCAGCCCCGAGAACCTGCTCATCGGCCGCAACGGCGTGGTCAAGGTGGCCGACTTCGGGATCGCCAGGGTAGAGGGCCAGGTGCGGACGACGCGCACCGGGATGGTGAAGGGGAAGCTGCTCTACATGGCCCCGGAGCAGCTCAAAGCCGAGCCCGTCGATCACCGCGCCGACATCTTCGCGATGGGCATCGTGCTCTACGAGCTCGCCTGCGGGCGGCGGCCTTTCGACGGGGCGACGGATCGCCAGACGATGCAAGTGGTGATCGACGGCCGCCCGGCGCCGCTGGTCAGCTTCCGCCCCGATGCGCCGGTGGCGTTGCAGAACATCATCGACCGGGCGATGGCCCACCGGCCGGAGGATCGCTACCAGACCTGCGGGTCGATGGCGCTGGCGCTCGAGCTGTTCAGCGCGCGGACGAGCTCCCAGGCGTTGGCGGTGTTCGTCGCCGACATCTCTCCGGTGGAGGCGGTGACCGAAGCCAAGACCGAGGCGGTGGCCCTGCCGAAGCCAGCGCCCGAGCCGATGGAAGCGCCGCAGCCAGGGTTCACGCTTCGAGAGAAGACGGTGCTGATGGAGCCGCGCCAGCCCGCGCCGAAGCCGCCTGCACCGAGGGTGGCACCGCCCTCCCATGCGCCTGCTGCTCCCGCGCCAGCGTCGCCTCAGCCCAGCGGCGAGTTCGTGAACCCGGCGGCGTTCCGTCGATCTCCCAAGGGGCCGATCGCCGGTGGAGTGCTCACGCTGGTGCTGGCGAGCTTCCTGCTTGGGCGGATGTTCAGCGGGTCTGATCCAGCGCCCGCCGCAACGCCGATGCCCGCGCAGGCCGAAGAGTCCACCGTGGCGGAGGCGCCCGCGAAAGAGAAGCCCGCCGAGCTGAAGCCGGCCGACCTGAAGCCCGCTCCGGTGAAGGCGCCGGAGGCGAAGCCGGCCGCGGAAGAACCGCTGCCGAAGAAGGAAGTCGCAGCGGCGTCGCCTCCCGTCGCGAAAAAGGAAGTCGCGGTGGTTCACCCCGCCCCCGGAAGGCATCCCAGCCGGCCCGAGAAGGTCGCACCTGCTCCCCACGTCGCCGCCAGGCCCGAGCCGCCTCCCGCGGAGACGACGACGGCGCCCGTGCGCAAGCCACCGCCGGAATCGACGAAGAACTCGGGCGCGACCGACGAGTGGGCAGGCATGGGGACTCCGCCGACCGGCGCGCCGGCGCCGGCTGCTGCTCCCGCGGGGCTGGCCGGGCGCGTCGGCTACCGGGCCTCGACGGGCTACCAGATCTCCAACGACACCGACTTCGCCTGGCATCGGTGCCAGGTTCGCCTGCCGAACGCCAAGTTCTTCGACTTCTACGACACGCCGATCGACGCACATCGGCAGGTGATCATCCGCGACGCCGTGCTGGCCGCCGATTCGGAATCTGCGGACGCGTATGTGATCCAGGGCTACGCGCTGCTGCGATGCACCGAAGGACGCAAGTACATCCAGGTGAACTGAGCCGCTCGCGCTGGGTGGTACAGTGTGCGCCCCCCGTCCGATTCAATCGCCGATGGTTTCTTTCAAGCAGTGCCTTCTCCGGGTCGCCCACCGCCGCTCTGGTGCCGCGATCATTTTTGAACCGATGAACCAACTGTGCTGGCCCGCCAGCCGGTGAATATTCGACCCCGAACACGCAGCGCGAGGACGATCAGCATCGGCTTGTCCGCACTGCTCGCCTCGGGTTGCTTCCACCCCTCGCTCGTCGGCGCCCTGCCGCAGACGACGATTCTGCCCGACGCTCAGTTTCAAGTCCGCTTCAAGCGGCTCCGGAGTGGAATGCGAATCCTCCTCGACGAGGCCCGTGGCAGCGGCCGGGTCGCGGTGATGGTAGGCGTCAACGCCGGCTCCGCGGACGATCCCTTCGGCAAAGAAGGCCTGGCGCATCTCGTCGAGCATTTGACGTTTCGCGCGCGACCCAACGACCGCCTGACGATCAACGAGCTGCACGAATTCCTGGGCTCGAGCGACCACAACGGCTCGACGCAGTTCGACCTGACGACGTTTCAGACGTTCGGCGTCCCTGGGTCGCTCCTCGGCATGGTGAAGATCGAGATCAGCCGGCTCAACGCGCCGCTCAGTGGCATCGACGCGCGCGTGTTCGATCTCGAGCGGGAGGTCGTCCGCAACGAATTGCGCCTGAAGCACGAGACCGGCATCGCCGGTGAGGCAGTCGGTGCGCTGCAGGCGATGCTGTTTCCCGCCGATCACCCCTGCTCGAGACCCGTCGGAGGCACGATGACGTCGCTCGCTGGCTTGACGCTCGATGACGCGAAGGAGTTCGTCGCAGCGAACTACCAGCCCGGCAACATCGTCCTCGTGGTGGCCGGTGACTTCGACGCCGCGGCAGTCGAGGGCGACGTGCTCAAGGTGCTGCCCCCGGGTTACTTCCAGGCCGCCTCCGCTCAGTTCGAGCCGAGGGAACCCGAGCCCGTCCCTGACCTGCCGCCGCGGCCGGCTCACCCTCCGGTGGTTCACGCGGGCGTCGATCGAACACACCTGCTGCTCGCATGGGCGGTTCCGCCCGACAACGGTGGCGCAGAACTGATTGCGCTCCAGAGCGAGCTTCAGAGCGCGCTCTCGCGCACCTGGGTCGACAAGGACATCGGGGGCGCAACTGTCCTGGTGTTGCCCGGATCTCACGCGTCGATGGTGGTCGCCGCGGTGGCGCTGAACCTCGGGATGCACCCTGAGGACTCGTTGGCCGAGGTGCGGGCAGGGCTGCACGCGCGGTTTGGCCCGGCGCTCGCGCAGGCCAAGCTCGAGCGGTTCTATCACCAGGGTGCGCGGCCAGACCTGGGGATGCTGCTGGGGGAATTCGTCGCGGCCGGAGACCTGATGCGCCGGGCTCAACGGCGCCTCGAGGGCGCCTGTCTCGCCAACGACCCCCTGGCAATCTCGCGGACATTGCAGGGCCTGGCTTCGCTCGATGCGCCCACAAGGCACGAGCTCGTCGGTCGATGGCTCACCGGAGAGCGACTGCGCGCTCTGGTAGTCGAGCCGTTGACCGCCGAGCCGGGAGCGCCCCCGCCGGCGCCGATCGGCGTCGGTCTGAGGCCGGTCAACGTCCAGGCTCCTGCCGACGAAGTGCGAAAGCTCGCCCGCGGCCCTCTTTTGACCGAGCTGAAAGAATTCACCCTGAGCAACGGCCTTCACGTGGTCGCGGTACGGCGGCCTGATCTTCCGATGGTCTCGGTCGCTCTCGCGCTCCCAGGCGGGCGCGCTCGTGGAGCCGTCGGGGCAAGTGAACTGTCGAGGCTGTTCGTCCCGTCCGCTGCTCGGAGGAACGAAGCCGCCGCAGGGGTTCACCTCCTCGAACTGGCGCGACGATCGTTCGCCGACGCGACGCTCCTTCAATGGGACGGCGCGGCGGGGAACCTCCCCAACCTCCTCGCGTTGGCCCGCGTCTTCATGACTGACAGCAGTCTGGCCGAAGACGAGGTCAAGGATCCTCAGGGCCTCTTGGAACATCTGGAACAACAGCCCGAGGTCCGTCAGGCGCATGACTTCGATGCGATGCTTTATCGCGGCGCCCAGGTCGGAGCTTCGATGGCGGTGGGGGATGCCAACGCAGTCCTGCAGGGCACCGCGAGGTGGGCCGAGCGCGTCTACCTTCCGGGCCAGTCGGCGCTGGCCGTCGTTGGCGACGTCCAGCTCGAAGGGCTCGAGGAGATGGCCGAGAAGTTCCTTGGCGAATGGCGGAACGACGGCGTTCCCCTGCCCCTGGCTGTGCCGCCGAACGAAGCAGGTCGCCCATCACAGGTGTTGGTCAACCACCGGCCGAAAGTGCGGCTGGTCTCGCTCCACCTCGGCTGCCTTGCGCCCAGCAACGGCGACCGGATGCGAACCACGTTGCTCGCGGCGCTGTTGAAACACCGCCTCGATCGGCTTTGGCGGCAGCAACTTGGCCTGACCTACGGCGTCGGCAGCGGGTGGTTTGCGAGCAGCGCGGGAAGTTCGGTGCACCTCTTCGCCACCCTCGATGCCAGGCGGCTGACCTCGGCGCTGCGCGCGCTGAAGCAGGAGTGGGAGGCCGAAGTCCTGAGCGCTGAGGAGCTGGATCGCGCCCGTTGGTCATTGGCGGCCGAGCGGACCGAGGCCGGCTCCACCATCGAAGGCCTGGCCAGTTTTCTGTCGCTGGCGAGGCTGCGCGGGCAAAGCGCTCGGGAAGCCGTCGCCGCCGAGTCGACCGTGGCCGACCTCCCGAGCTCCGACG
>JAYVRT010000899.1:0-3645 GCA_043776025.1 Archangiaceae bacterium
TCGCCGCAAGGAGATGCTCAAGGATCTCGCCACGCTCACCGGCGGCACGGTCGTCGCCGAGGACCTGGGGATCAAGTTCGAGACCCTGACGCTCAACGATCTGGGCCGCTGCAAGCGGATCAGCATCGACAAGGACAACACCACGCTCGTCGACGGCGCCGGCAAGAAGCCGGAGATCCAGGCGCGGATCAAGCAGATCCGCACCCAGGTCGCCGACACCACCAGCGACTACGATCGCGAGAAGCTCCAGGAGCGGCTGGCGAAGCTCGCCGGCGGCGTCGCGGTGATCCACGTCGGCGCGGCCACCGAGACCGAGATGAAGGAGAAGAAGGCCCGGGTCGAGGACGCGATGCACGCGACCCGCGCCGCGGTCGAAGAGGGAATCGTCCCTGGCGGCGGCGTCGCCTACGTCCGGGCGCTCCCCGCGCTGGAGAAGCTGAAGCTGGGCGGTGAGCAGGACTTCGGCGTCGAGATCATCCGCCGGGCGATCGTGCAGCCGATATGAAAGATCGCCACCAACGCCGGCATAAAAGGCGCGGTGGTGATCAACAAGGTCCGCGAAGGCAAGGGCGCGTTCGGCCTCAACGCCCGCACCGAGGTCTACGAGGATCTCGAGAAGGCCGGGGTGATCGACCCCACCAAGGTCGCGCGCTGCGCCCTCGTCAACGCCGCGTCGGTCGCGGCGCTGCTGCTGACCACCGAGGCGATGGTCGCCGACAAGCCGAAGAAGAAGGGCAAGGGCGGCGGTGGCGGTGGTGGCGGCGGAATGCCGGACTACGGCGGCGGCGACGACATGGACATGTGATTCACCGGTAGGAAGGTGATCACCCGCGGGCTCCGGCGTCACTGCCGGGGTCCGTTTTGTTTTTCAGCCGCCGTCCGGGCCGGAGTTGGCGAGGATGATCGGGTAGGCGACGTCGACGCTGCCGTTGAGCGGCGGCTCGAAGCGCAGGTCCTGGAAGACCTGGAGGACGCACCCTTCCATCGCGGCGTGGCCGATGCCCGCGTCGCCCAGCGAGACCTTGCTCACCTTGCCCTCGACGCCGTCGTCGGTGTCGATGGTGAAGGTGACTCGCAGCTTGCCGCCGAGCGTCGGCTGGAGCCGGAGCCACTGCTCGTAGCAGTCCTTGATCTCGGGGACGCCGGCCCGCACCGCGGCGCGGATGCCGTCGCGGGTGATGCCGTAGCGGGCGCCGCCGTCAGGGCTGAGCGAGCCGGCGCCCGGTGGCAAGGCGGCCGGGGCAGGGCGCGCGGCGTGCCCAACCGGCGGGGCGCTGGAGCCCATTCCTTCCTCGTCGGGCGCTGGACGCGGCGCGGCGGGGACAGGGGCGCCCGGCGGAGGCGGCGCGCGAGGAAGCAGCTGCGCGGCGGGTCCTCCAGGCTCGGAAGGGTGGAAGTGGGGGGCAGGCTTCGCACCGGCGCTGCCCTGACGTCCCGGCTCGGGGGCCAGCTCGACGCGCCCGGCCGGCCACAGCACCAGGGCGATCACCCCCGCGAGCGAGAGGGCGGCGACCGCGAGGACCGCGCGCAGCCCCTTCACAGCTCGGGCAGCTTCAGGGCCCGCTGCAGCTCGCGGCTGAGCGCCAGGGTGTCGGTGAGCAGCTTCGGAAGGCAGGCGGTGGCGCCGCCGCGCAGCGACTCGAGCGCGCTCTCCATCGTCAGGTGTTCAGCGAGCACGATGAAGGGGATGCCCGCGGCGAAGTGCTTGAGGAAGGCGATTCCCCCGGCGCCGTGGGCCGCCTTGAAGTCCCAGCTGAGGACGATCGCCGCTGGGGGCACCGAGCCGCCGGGCACCGCGGTGGTGAGAATCTGGGGCTCGTAGTGGAGGTGGCGGACCGCCTCTTCGATCTTCTGGGCGTTGCCTGGGTTGTCCTCGTAGACGTCGATGCGCTTGCCCCGCGCCACCGGGGCGGCCGGCTTTCCCGGCGGCGCGCTCACCGCGGTGCGGATCAGATCGCGCACCACCTTGATGTCGTCGAACGGCTTGACCAGGTAGTCGACGAGGCCGAGCTCCAGCGACTGCTGGGCGGTGACGAGCGAAGGGTAGCCGGTCATCAGCACCACCTTCAGCTGCGGCCAGCTCGCCCGCGCCTGGTGCGCCAGCTCGAGGCCCGAGAGCCCGGGCAGGTTCTTGTCGCAGATCAGCAGGTCAAAGCTTCCGGCCTTCAGCTGCTGCAGCGCCTGCTCCGCCGTCTCGGCCTCGACGAAGTCGTAGTCGCGGCTGAGCAGATCCTTGAACAGCAGGCGGATCACCGCCTCGTCATCGACGACGAGGATCCGGCTCTTGCGGCCCGAAGCTTCGGGGGCGGCGCCCCGGGCACCGGAGAATGAGAGCCGAAAGACGGTGGAGGGGGGCGGGGTCTCCTGCACGACGTCGGGGGCAGCGAGGTCGAGGCGCGCGTGGTGCTCGGCGGCGATCCGCTTGCACACCACCAGCCCCAGCCCGGTGCCGGTGGTCTTGGTGGTGACGTAGGGCTCGAAGATCTTCTCCCGCATCTCGACCGGGATCCCCGGCCCCCAGTCGGCGACGTAGAGCGCGGGCCGCAGCGCCTCGCGGGTCACCATCACCTTGATTTGCCCGGTGCCGCCCATCGAGTCGCGGGCGTTGTTGAGCAGGTTCAGCGTCAGCTGCTCGAGCAGGCGGGCGTTGCCCTGGACCTCGACCTCGAAGACCACCTGGACGTCGACCTTGATCGTGGCGTTGCCCGGCATCGAGGCGAAGTGCGCGACCGCGTGGCGCACCGGCACCGAGAGCTTCAGGGTGCTCAACGGGGCAGGGCGATCGTTGGTCAAGCGGTGGAAGTCACCGACGATCTGCTCGATCCGTTCGACCTGGGCGAGCAGCAGCGTCACCGGCAGTGCGCGGGAAGGATCGTCGCGCATTAACTGCAGGTACGCCTTGAGGCCAAGCAGCGGCTGCTTGATCTCGTGCAACACCTCGGCGGCGATGCCGTCCTTCTCTGGGGCCCCCATGCGCGCGCGGAGCATCGCTGCAAACGCTTGCGAGGTCCACGCGGGTAGGTAAGTTTCGGCCTCCACGCCGTACCGGAAGGCCGGAAGCCTCAAGAGGAAACATGTTCAAGCGCGTACTTCTCGTCGTCGCAGCCCTGTCCCTGATGTCCCTCGTCTTCACCGGCTCGTCGAGCTGTGGCAGCAGCACCGGTGGCACCGGCGGCGGCAGCGGAGGAGGCAGCGGTGGCAGCGGCGGCGGCTCGGCCGACCCGGACCTGGTGTGCGACGCGGCGCCGCCGGCGACCACCTTCACCAAGGTCTACACCGACGTCTTCCCCAGCTGCACCACCTGCCACCTCTCGACGTCGGTCGACGGAAGCAGCTCGTACGGCCTGTACGACACCGAGGCGAACGCGTACTTGCAGGTGAACAAGGTCAGCCTCTACGCCGGCACGGAGAAGGCGCTGAAGGTCGTCGACCCCAAGCACCCGGAGAACAGCACGATGTGGCTCAAGGTGATCGGCCACCCGAAGAGCCCGGGCGGGAAGAACGTCGGCGCGGCGATGCCCAACGGCACGGCGCAGATCAGCGCCGCGCTGAAGAAGACGCTCAAGGACTGGATTTGCTCTGGCGCTGCGAAGTAGCGCGGGCGCGCCGGAAATCCTTGGTGCCGGACGAGAACTCGACGAACTC
>JAYVRT010000900.1:0-12722 GCA_043776025.1 Archangiaceae bacterium
AAGGTCGCCCTCGAGCCGCTCGACAAGTTCGCGATCGACGCGGCGATCGTCTTCAGCGACATCCTCGTGGTGCCCGAGGCGATGGGCCTGGGCGTCACCTTCGGCAAGGGCGAGGGCCCGCTGCTGGCGCGGCCGATGCGCTCGGCGGCGGACCTGGCGGCGTGGAAGCTCGACGGAGTGCAGGGCCGGCTGGCCTTCGTCTCCGAGGCGGTGGCCCACCTGTCGAAGACGCTCAACGGCTCGCACGGGCTGATCGGCTTCGCCGGCGCGCCCTTCACCCTCTTCGCCTACAGCGTCGAGGGCGGCGGCAGCGACGACTTCCGCCACGCGCGGACGATGCTCCACAACGAGCCCCAGCTGGCGCAGAAGGCGCTCGCCACCATCGCCGACGTCGTCACCGGGCTGCTCGAGGCGGAGTGCAACGCCGGGGCGGACGTGGTCCAGCTGTTCGACACCTGGGGCGGGCTGCTCAGCCGGGGCGAGTACCAGAGGTTCGCGATCCCCGCGCTGCAGCGGATCACCCAGGCGCTCAAGGCGAAGGGCCGCAAGACCCTGCTGTTCGTCCGCGGCGGCCACCACCTGCTGCCGATCCTGGGAGAGTCGGGCGTCGACGGCTTCAGCCTCGATTGGCGCACCCCCTGGGCCGAGGCGCGGGCGGCGTACCCCGACGCGCTGCTGCAGGGGAACCTCGACCCCGTGCTGCTGCACGCCAGCCCCGAAGCGGTCCGCGAGGGGACGCGCGCGCTGCTGGCCGAGATGAAGCAGTCGAAGAGCACCCGCAACATCTTCAACCTCGGGCACGGGATCACGCCTCAGACCCCCCCGGAGTGCGTCGCCGCCTTGTGCGACGAGGTGGCGCGTGCCGGCTGAGCCAGAGCTGCCGCTGGCGATCGTCGGGGCGAGCTTCCGCGACGTCCCGACGCGCCTGCGCGCCCTGTTGGCCCAGCTCGACGAGGGAGAGCACTCCCCCTCGGCGCAGCTGCGCGAGGGCGGCCACGTGCAGGGCGTGGTGCGGATCGTCACCTGCTCCCGGGTGGAGTGGGTGCTCTCCACCCCGAACCCCGACTACGCCGCCTCGATGCTCAAGAGCGCGCTGGCGATGCGCTGCCCCGAGGTCCAGCTGTCGTTGCACACCAAGCACGGGATGCCCGCGGCCCACTACCTGTTCAAGGTGGTGCTCGGCCTCGACTCGGTCGCCGAGGGCGAGTCGGCGGTCGGCCGCCAGGTCCTCACCGGATTCTCCAACGCCCACAAGCGAAGCAGCACCGACTCGGTCCTCCGCCAGGTGTGGAAGCAGACCGAGTCGCTGATCCACCAGCGGCGCGTCGAAGGGGCGACGATCCCCGCCGCCGGGATCCAGGCGCTCGTCGTCGCCGCGCTGCAGGAGGTCGCCGCGCTCGACGCGCCGATCGTCGTCTGGGGCCTGGGCGAGGTCGGCCGCGCGACCCAGCGGGCGCTGCTGCGCGCCGGCTACTCCGCGGTCACCGGCTGCAAGCGCGACCAGGCCGAGGTGCTCGAGAAGCTGGCCCGCGCCGGCGCCCACGTCGTCGTCTGCACCGGCGGCGCCGCAGCGTACCTGACGCTGCCGGCGATCAGCAAATCGCGGCTGTGCATCGACATCGGCTCGCCGCCGCAGGTGCTCAGCGCGCCCGGGTGGGAACGGCTCGATCTCGACACCCTGCTCTCCGGCCAGCGGCAGAAGCTGGACGACGGCCAGCGCGCGCGGTTGACGGGGCTGGCGAAGAACGCGGCGGAGGATCTGAAGCAGGCGCTCGCCGACGGATCGCGGCCGAGCCGGCTGTCGAGCCTCGAGGAGACCCGTCGAAAGTACTTCACCGAAGCCCTGCCGGCGCTGCTCGAGGATCTCCCCCGCCCGCAGGCGGAGAAGGTCCGTCAGTCGATCGCCCACTTCGCCCACCAGATGCTCCGCGCTGCGGGAGCGGCCAGAAAATGACCGCCTTCGTCGCCGGAACCCGCGGCAGCGCCCTGGCCCTGTGGCAGACCAACCTGGTGGTGAAGCTGCTGCGCGAGCGCGCGCCCGGCCACCCCGAGGTGAGCCTGCACACCATCACCACCAAGGGCGACACCAGCCAGGCCGACCGCCTCGTCGGCCAGCTGGAGAAAGGCTTCTTCACCGAGGAGCTCGAGGCGGCGCTGGGCGATCGCTCGATCCAGTTCGCGGTGCACTCACTGAAGGATCTGCCGACGCGGATGTCGCCCGGCCTTTGCCTCGGCGCGGTGCTCGAGCGCGCCAACCCCTACGACATGCTGCTGATGCGGCCCGAGTCGGTGGCCGAAGGGCGCCACCTCCCGATCGGCAAAGGCGCGAAGATCGGCTCTTCCTCTCTGCGGCGGGCGTCGCTGCTGGCGCGGTTCGCTCCGGACGCCGAGGCGGTGCCGCTGCGGGGCAACGTGCCCACCCGGGTGGAGAAGCTGCGCGCCGGGCAATACGACGGCATCCTCCTCGCCGCGGCGGGCGTGCAGCGGCTCGAGCTGCCGCTCGACGGCCTCAAGGTCTTCAAGCTCGAGCCCCGCGCCTGGAACCCGGCGCCGGGCCAGGGCGCGATCGGCGTCCAGTGCCGCGAGGACGACACCGCCACCCGCACGCTTCTGGGCGCGATTCACCACGCCCAGACGGAGCGCGCGACGTCGATCGAGCGCGATCTGCTGCGGGTCTTTGAGGGCGGCTGCACCACGCCCTTCGGCTGCTTCGTCGAGCAGAAGATCGTCTGGGTAGGGCTGCAGGCCGACGGCCGCTGGCGCATGGCCCGTTGGACGCTGGGAGAAGACAAGCCCGACTGGGAACGCAAACTGGCGGCGCTCTCGGCGCCCGATTACGTGGAGATCTCACATGAGTTCAAGTCCATCTGCAGCCCGCTCTGAGGCGGCGTTCGCCCGCGCCCTTCAGTTTCTCCCCGGCGGCGTCAGCAGCCCGGTGCGCGCCTTCCGCCACGTCGGCGGATCCCCCGTCTTCATCAGCAAGGGCGAGGGGGCGAAGATCACCGACCTCGACGGCAACACCTACCTCGACTTCTGCCTCGCCTGGGGGCCGCTGATCCTCGGGCACGCCCACCCCGACGTGGTCGAGGCGGTCTGCCGCACCGCCCGCGACGGGCTCGCCTTCGGCACCTGCCACCGCTTCGAAGCCCAGCTGGCCGAGCGGATCCTCGAGGCCTTCACCCCGCACCAGATGGTCCGGTTCGTCGTCTCCGGCACCGAGGCGGTGATGACCGCGGTTCGCCTCGCCCGCGCCGCGACCGGCCGGCCGCTGCTGCTCAAGTTCTCTGGCTGCTACCACGGCCACGTCGACGCGCTGATGGTGAAGGCGGGCAGCGGCGTCGCCACCCTGGGCCTCGCCGAGAGCGAGGGCGTCACCCCCACCGTCGCGCACGACACGGTGGTCGTCCCCCTGGGAGACGAGCAGGCGCTCGAGGCGGCGTTCAAGGAGCACGGGAAGAACATCGCCGCGGTGATCCTCGAGCCGCTCCCGGCCAACAACGGGCTGCTGACCCAGCCGGTGTCGTTCCTCAAGGCGCTGCGGGCGATCACCTCGAAGCACGGCTCGCTGCTGATCTTCGACGAGGTGATCACCGGCTTCCGCTTCGGCTTCCACGGCTACGGCAAGGTGGTCGACATCAACCCCGACCTCACCACCCTGGGGAAGATCGTCGGCGGCGGCCTGCCGGTCGGCGCGGTCGTCGGCTCGACGGCGCTGCTCAGCCGGCTCGCGCCGATGGGCGGCGTCTACCAGGCGGGCACGATGGCGGGAAACCCGGTGGCGCTCGCCGCCGGGCTGGCGACGCTGGAGGTCCTCCGCACCGGGGCGCCCTACGTGCACCTGAAGAAGCTGGGCGAGGCCTTCGACGCGGCGGTCGCGCGCACCCGGAAGGGGCCGCGCTGGCGCCGGGTCGGGCCGATCGTCTGGCCCTACTTCGATCCCGCCGGGGAGATCCCCACCCAGGCGGAGGGGATCTCGAAGCGGGCGATCGACTCCTTCCGCGCGCCGTACCGCGGCTGGCTCGCGGCCGGCGTCTACTTCCCGCCGTCGGCGTACGAGGTCGGCTTCTTCTGCGCCGCGCACCAGAGCGCCGACGTGGAGCGGCTGGTCGAGGTGCTCGCGGGTGGCTGAGCGGGTGGTGGTGATCGAAGACGAACCGCTGGTGCGGGACCTGGTGGTCTTCAACCTGAAGCACGTCGGCTACACCGTCTCGACCGCGGGAGACTACGCGGCGGGCCTCAAGGCGCTGCAGACGAAGCCCGACCTGGCGATCGTCGACGTGATGTTTCCCGGCGGCGACGGCTTCTCGCTCACCCGCGAGGCGCGGGATCTGAAATTGACCTTTCCGATCCTGATGCTCACCGCCCGCAGCGACGGGCAGTCGAAGGTCCGCGGCTTCGACTGCGGCGCCGACGACTACGTCACCAAGCCGTTCGACATCCCCGAGCTGCTGGCGCGGGTGCGGGCGCTGCTGCGGCGGGGCAAGGGCCAGAGCGCGCCGGAGGCGAACCGCCTCGAGCTGGGCGCGTTCTGGGTCCGCTTCGACACCGGCCGGGCCAACACCCGAGAGGGCGACCTGGCGTTGACCGACAAGGAACTGAAGCTCGTCGACTACTTCACCCGCCACGAAGACAAGGTGCTGTTGCGCAGCGACATCCTCGAGGAAGTCTGGGGGATGGAGCACGGGCCCACTGAGAAGACGGTCGACGACGCGGTGAAGCGGCTTCAGCACCTGTTCGAGCTCGATCCCGCGGCCCCGGCGATCTTTGTCAACGCGCGCGGCCGTGGTTACCACTTCAAGCGCCCATGACCGCCCTCGCGACCCAACCCGCAGTGCAGAAGTCCGCCGTGTTGCTGCTCAACATCGGCTCGCCCGACGAGCCCAGCCGGAGCGCCGTCGGCCGGTACCTGCGCGAGTTCCTCGGCGACGGCCGGGTGATCGACATGCCAGCGCTGGCGCGGTGGATCCTCGTCAACTTGATCATCGTCCCCTTCCGCGCGGGCAAGAGCGCGAAGCGCTACGCGTCGATCTGGACCTCGGCGGGCTCGCCGCTGATCCGCCACTCGGTCGCCCAGGCAACAGGGGTGCAGGAGAAGTTGAAGGACGTCGAGGTGGTCGCGGCGATGCGTTACGGCCAGCCGTCGATTCGCGCGACCGTGGGACGGCTGCTCGACTCGGGCGTCACCGACTTCGTCCTCGTGCCGATGTACCCGCAGTACGCCTCGGCGAGCGGCGGCAGCGGCCTCGAGGAGGTCTACGCCTGCCTCCGTGGACGCTCCTATGTCCCTTCGGTGCGGGTGGTGAGCCCCTTCTACGCCGACCCCGCCTGGCTCGACGCGAGCGCGGCGCGCATCGAGCGGACGTGTGAGGAGTTCAAGCCCGACCACGTGCTGCTCAGCTACCACGGGCTGCCGTTGAACCAGCTGCAGGACACCACGCGCCCCACCGGCGGGGCCTGCGGCACCAACGGCTGCTGCGATCGGGTCGACGGCCGCAACCACGCGTGCTACCGGGCGCAGTGCCTCGCCACCAGCGCCGGCCTCGTCGCGCGGCTACCGAAGTGGCCGAGCTCGACCTCGTTCCAGAGCCGGATCCAGGGCCGCAAGTGGATCGAGCCGTACACCGACCACGAGGTGGTCGCGCTGGCGAAGAAGGGCGTGAAGCGGCTCGCGGTGGCGTGCCCTTCGTTCGTCAGCGACTGCCTCGAGACGCTGGAGGAGATCGGCGTCGAGGCCCGCGCCGCCTTCAAGGCCGCTGGCGGCGAGGACCTGACGCTGATCCCCTGCGTCAACGACGACCCGGCGTTCATCTCCGCCCTCACCGGGTGGATCAAGCGGGAGCTGGGGAAGTGAGCGCGCAGGTCTTCCGCGCGATCCACGAGAAGATCCTCTCCGGGCTGCAGGGCGAGGACGGGAAGACCTTCGAGGTCGACCCCTGGTCGCGGCCCGCGGTCGACGGGAAGCTCGCCGGCGAGGGGCGCACCTGCGTGGTCGAAGGCGGGAAGGTCTTCGAGCGCGCGGGGGTGAACTTCTCCGACGTCAGCGGCTCGGCGCTCCCACCGTCAGCGAGCCAGCGCCACCCTGAAGCAGCGGGCAAGCCGTTCCGCGCGATCGGGGTCTCGGTCGTCTGCCACCCCCACAACCCCTGGGTCCCGACGAGTCACTTCAACGTGCGGATGCTCCACGCCGGCGACGTCGGCTGGTTCGGGGGCGGCTTTGATCTCACGCCCTACCTGCCGATCGAAGAAGACGCGCGCCACTGGCACCAGACGGCGAAGGCCGCCTGCGACACGTTGAGTCCGCTGGCGTACCCGGACTTCAAGCAGCGATGCGACGAATACTTCTTCCTCCCCCACCGCGAAGAGGCGCGCGGCATCGGTGGGATCTTCTTCGACGATCTCGACGCGGTGAGCACGCCGATCGCCGCCCGAGCCGACGCGTGCCTCGCGTTCGTCAGCCGCCTCGCCGAGGCGTACCTCAGCGCGTACCTGCCGATCGTGCGGCGCCGCCGGACCACCGGGTTCACCCCGGCCCAGCGGGACTTCCAACTCTACCGCCGCGGCCGGTACGTCGAGTTCAACCTGGTGATCGACCGCGGCACCCATTTCGGGTTGCAGTCGAAGGGCCGCATCGACTCGATCCTGGTGTCGATGCCCCCGCTGGCCCGCTGGAGCTACCGATCGCCTGATGAGCAGCTCGAGCGGCAGATCAAGGACTTCATCAAGCCGCGCGACTGGGCCTGAGAGCTCCGGCTATGTTGGGAGCCCACTGGGGGGTGTGAACTTTGCTCTTCGTCGCTCTATCAATGCTGCTCACCGCCGAACCTCCCCGCTACCTCGGGGGCGCAGCCCCGACCCCGCTGACGGTACCCGGCCCGGTCGACGGGACGCCGACGTCGCAGGCCTGCACCACCGAGACCCTGCGGCGGTCGATTCGGTGCGTCTTCGACGCCCGCCCGATTCAGCACGAGACCGACGCCGCGAGGAAGAAGCAGGGCAAGGACAACCTCGAGGTCGCGGTGGCACTTGGCAAGGGCCTGTGTCGAGAACGGCTGGTGGCGGCCGACCTCGACGGAAAGGAAAAGTCTCGGCGGCTGTCGTCCTGCGAAGACGCGACGATCCGGGCGGCCGCGGGCTGCACCCTTGACGGAACCGACGCCCTGCTCGACGCCGAAGGCCGGTTCTCTGGCCGCGCCCGCAGTTGCTACGAGGCGCTCGCCACCTCGATTCAGTTGTCGGACGCACCGCCCGCCCCGAAGCCCGAATCGTCCGGCTCCACTGCGCCGCCCCCGTCTTCCGCTTCCCAGCCCACGAAGATCTAGCCTCGAGGTCCGCTCTTGAAGCGTCTCCTTCCGGTCGTCACCACCGCCCTCCTTGCCGCCGCCTGTGCCGCGGCCAAGCCCGTCGAGAAGATGTCGGCCGACGAGGCCTTTGGCGCGCCCGTGGCAGCACCCGTCTCGGCGAAAGACAGCCGGGCCGCGCTCGGCGCCCCGAAGGAGTGGGCGAAGCAGTGGCGGCAGGACCTCGCCTGCGAACGCGGCGCCCGCGATCTCGAGCAGGTTCATGGGCACGACGTCGCCTGGACGTACATGAAGTCCTGCATCACCAAGGGGGGCTTCATTCAGCTCAAGACGCTCTGCGACAATTGGACGGAGGACCTGAAGACGCGCCCCGAGGCCGGGTCGATCATCGCCCAGGTGATCGCGGCCCGCGGCGGCCACGTGAAGTCCGATCTCGAGAGCATCCAGCAATTCCGGATTCCGCTGTTCGACCTCGGCTCGGCGCTGAAGCAGGCGTCGGCGTTCAAGGGCCGTTACCTGCTGGTGGTCGCGAAGATCTCCGAGACGAAGGAAACCAAAGGCAAGACCGAGCTTGTGTTGCAGGAGCAGGCGATCAGCAGCGAGGCGTCGAGCGTGATGACTGGCACCCGCAGCGGCTCGGTGTCGTCGTCGACCGGCAGCGGCTCAGTCGGCTGGAAGTCCAACGGGGCGGTCGGCTCGGGGTCCGCCTCGGGCAGCTACTCGAAGAACACGCGCACCGAGTACGGCAAGGTCGAGACCCGCGTCACCGACTTCTTCGAAGAGACGGGGCAAGAGCTGCTGGCGAAGATCAAGCAGCCGGACCCGTTCCTCCAGGTCGACAAGAACCTCATCTTCCTCTTGCGCTTCGACGGCACCGCGGTGGGCGACACCGAGAACACCGGCGAGGGCGGCGAACCGCGAAAGACCGCCCTGGTGACGCTGATCTCGTACCACGACCTCTGAGGGCGGCCCGGCCGTCACTTCGCCGGTGCTTTCTTCTCGGCCGGCTTCGCCCCACCGAACATCGCGGCCATCCGCTTGTCGGTCAATGGGCCCCAGCAGGCGACGCGCTCGCCGCAGGTGGCCTGGGTCCAGCACTCCTTCGACGCCACGAGCTCGGTGCGGGCGACCTTCATCGGCGGGCGGCCTTTGCTCCACGCCTCGCAGCGGTCGCGGCGGGCCTTGGCGTCGCCGGTGCCGTCGGTGGCGATCTCGGCGAGGCAGCCGTTGACCATCTCCGCGCGATCGACGCCGGCGAACTTCGCCTGGTACTTGCGGCGGATGTCGACCATCGCGTTGCAGAACTCGGCCTTGCACTCGAGCTGCTTCGGCAGCTCCTCGGCGCAGGCGTCGAGCATCTCCCCATCCGACAGGGAGTCGGCGACGGACCTGGCAGGCGCTTTGTCGTCGGCGGTGGCGAAGGCGGGGCTGAGGACCAACAGGGCGAGCAGCAGGTTCTTCATGGCGGACTCCGTTGAGGGGGGAGACTTCAGCCCTTCAACGCCCGCCGCGGTGAAACGTGACAAGCGCCCTACTTCGCCTCGAGCACCACGATGCTCCGGGTGGGCACGCCGTAAGTCGCGGTGGTGATCGGCATCGGCGCGTCGAGGGTGATGTTGGCGGACAGCCGCTGATCGAGCCCGGCGTCGGCCAGCGTCGTCGGCAGGTCGAAGTACTGCTGGGTGTCGAGCAGCCGGGTCCAGCTGCGGCCGGTGGGCAGGGTGAAGTCGACCGGGCCGCCTTCCATGTTGATCAGTACCACCAGCTCCGGGCCCTTCGTCTTGTCAAAGTAGTGGAGCATCAGCGACTTGCCGCCCCAGTTCGGGTCGCCGTTGGTCGCGCTCTTGAAGGACATCGGCGCGCCCTTGCCGTACTCATCGGGCGAGAAGGCGTAGGCGTGCTCCTTGCGGAAGCGGATCACCTTCCGGACGAAGTCGTGCATCCGGTGCCGTTCGTTGTTCGCCTGCCACACGCCCCAATCGAACCAGTTGAACTCGTTGTCGGCGCTGGTCGAGTACGCGTTGTTGTTGCCCAGCTGGGTGCGCATCCACTCATCGCCGCCGAGCAGCATCGGGGTACCCTGCGAGACCATCATCGCGGTGAAGAGGTTGCGCATCAGCTGGCGCTTGGTCGGCTCGGCCGCCTGGCCCCAGTCGCGGCTGCGGTTGTTGCTCTCTCCCGAGTCGCGATCGCAGAACGGGCTCGTCGGCTCGGTGCAGCAGATCGGGTTGAGCGGCCCGCACTTGTTCTCCTTCGTCGCGTAGGAGAACAGGTCGTACATCGTGAACCCGTCGTGGACGGTGACGAAGTTGACCGAGTGGTACGGCCGCCGCCCGTTGAAGTTGAACCAGTCGAAGCTGCCGGTGAGGAAGAAGCCGCCGTCCTTCACCTCGGTGCTGTTGAGCTTCCAGTTGTCGTCGTTGAGGAAGGCGCGCCACCAGTCGCGGAAGCGCCCGTTCCACTCGTACCAGCCGGTGCCGGGCTTGGCGGTCGAGTTGGGGAACTGGCCGACGAAGGCGCCGATCAGCGACCACGGCTCGGCGATGATCCGGGTGTTCGCCTTCTGCAGCACCGGGTCGTCGATGATCTGCTGGAGCACCGAGTTCTTCGGGTCGTCCCACTTGTTGTAGTCGAGGTCCTTCTCGCCCAGCACCGGCGCGAGGTCGAAGCGAAACCCGTCGACGTGCATCTGGGAGGACCAGTAGCGCAGCGAGTCCATGATCAGCCGCTGCATCGGCCGGTGGTTGCAGCGCGCCTCGTTGCCGACGCCGGTGTTGTTCCAATACGTCTGGTTGTCCGGGGACAGCGCGTAGTACGCGTGGTTGTCGAGCCCGCGGTAGCTGTAGAGGCCCGCGACCTCTTTCGGGTCGAAGTTGATCAGCGGCCCGTCGGTGGGATCAGGCGAGGCGTCGATCTTGTTGCGCCAGAAGCCGCCCTCACCGGTGTGGTTGTAGACGACGTCGAGGATCACCTCGATGTTCCGCTGGTGGAGCGCGTCGACCATGAACTTGAACTCGTCGATCGTCTCCTCGCGCTCGTGGCGGGAGGCGTAGCTGAGCTCGGGCGCGAAGAAGTTGATCGTCTGGTAGCCCCAGTAGGTCCCGTCGGTCGGCTTCTCGAATGGCGGCATCAGCTCGACCGCGGTGATCCCCAGGTCCTTGAAGTAGTCGGCCTTCTCCGCGAGGCCGCGGAAGGTGCCGGGGTGGCCCACCGCCGAGGCGGGGCTGGCGGTGAAGCCCTTGGGGTGGACCTCGTAGACGATCAGGTCGCTCCACTTGTGCCCGACCCAGGCCCCGTCTTCGCGGTGCGAGCGATACTGCTTCTCGCCCTCGCTCCAGACGTACTTCGAGGCGACCACCAGCGACTTGCCGGCGGCGCCGTAGGTGACGTCCTGCCGCCGCGGGCCGGAGGCGAGGCTCACCGTGTGCGCCACCGGAATCGGGTTGCTCCGCGTCCAGTCGTAGTCGCGGTGCATCGCCTTCGAGTACGGGTCGAAGAGCAGCTTATTGGGGTTGAAGCGGTTGCCCTCGCCGTCGACGTCGGAGACGAAGCCCTTGTCGGAGCCCGGGTACCAGGTGGGGTCGTATTTCCAGTTCGGGCCGAAGGCGATGAAGCCGTAGTGCTGCCCCAGCCCCAGCCCCTCGACGTACAGGTTCCAGACGTCGCCGAAGCGCTCCATCGGGAACTGGCGGGTCGGCTTGTCGGACTCCGGGTCGTCGAAGAGGAGCAGCTCGATGCGCTCGGCGCGCTCGGAATAGACGGAGAAGTTGATCCCCTTGTCGGTGATCGTCGGCCCGAGCGTGTCGAGGTTCTCGATCGCCGCGGTGTCGATCGACGGGGCCTTCGATTCCGTGTGGTACAGCCGCGGGTAGTCCGTGCGGGCGCAGGAAATGAAGAACATGAAGAAGAGCGAAAGGCGGCGCACCGGCCGGTTGTTTAAGCACTTTCCGGCCCGCCCTTCCATCGCTGGGGGCAAGTGCGCTACGCAGCGGCGGTCGTACCGGCCGGCCTCACCCGCAACGGATTCCTCGATGAACCTCAAGCGCGTCGTCGTCCTCGCGGTCAGCTGCACCCTCCTCGCTTGCGGCGGCTCCACGGGGAGCGGAAGCGGCGGCGGCACCGGCGGCGGAGATGGCGGCGGGGCCGGCGGTGGCAGCAGCGGCGGGTCCGGTGGAGCCGGCGGTGGCGGCGACGCGGTGGTCCCCGATGCGGGCAACAACAACGCCACCTACGACGGCGGCATCGGCGGCATTCCCTGCGCCGTGGCGACGATGGTCGCCGAGAAGTGCGCGGTCTGCCACGGCAACCCCCAGGCCGGAAACGCGACCTTCCCGCTGATGACCCGCGCTGACTTCCTCCAGCCCTCGGCGCTCGATGCGACGAAGAACCTCTACCAGCAGGCGCGTTACCGGCTGCACAACCCCTTCAACCCGATGCCCCCGGTCGGCTACCTGCAGGCCACCTCCGACGAGATCTACGCCTTCGATCAATGGGAGATGGCGGGCGCCCCCGAAGGCACCTGCAACCCGTCGATGCCGCCACCCCAACCGACCGACTGCGTCAGCAACAGCCTGTGGCAGTACGGCAACGCCGGCAGCGCGGGGATGAACCCGGGCCTGGCGTGCCGGGCATGCCACCTCGGCCAGAACTTCAACGGGCAGAACCCGCAAGGCATCTCGAAGACCTCGCGGGCCTACTACTTCATCGGCACGGTCTTCGCCGACGCCCACGCGAGGAACCTCTGCATCAGCCCTCCGCCGGCGGGCGCGAAGATCGAGATCCTCGACAAGAACGGCACCGTCGTTTCGACGCTGACCCCCAACGCCTACGGCAACTTCTTCAGCTCGAGCACGGGCACCACCATCGCCCTGCCCTACACCGCCCGGGTGACCGCCAACGGGAAGTCGGCGCGAATGCTGACGCCCCAGACCAGCGGCGACTGCAACACCTGCCACACCGACCAGGGCCTGCAGGGCGCTCCGGGCCGGATCTACTGGCCCCAGTAGACGCCAACAAACTTGCCGCGCTCCCCCTGCGGGCGCGGTAAGTGTCGCGGTCCGTGTCAGCCGTCAAGCTCGTTGGAATCCGCAAGTCTTTCGGCGACAACGCGATCGTCAAGGGCGTGGACCTCGAGGTCGAGCCCGGCGAGTTCCTCGTCATGGTCGGGCCGTCGGGGTGCGGGAAGACGACGGCCCTTCGGATGGTGGCCGGGCTCGAGCAGATCACGGACGGCGAGATCCGGATCGGCGACGAAGTCGTCAACAACCTGCCCCCTCGCGAGCGTGACATCGCCATGGTGTTCCAGAACTACGCGCTCTATCCGCACATGTCGGTGTACGACAACATGGCGTTCGGTCTGAAGATGCGGAAGTTCGACAAAACCGAAATCAAGAAGCGCGTCGACAACGCGGCCAACATCCTCGG
>JAYVRT010000901.1:0-3636 GCA_043776025.1 Archangiaceae bacterium
CGAAGGGAAGGCGCTCAACGGCACCTGGCTGACGACGAAGCTCAAGTACGACAAGAACGAGGCCCCGCTGCTGGGCAGCTGGTTCGCCGGCTTCGACGGCACACCGGATCGCTTCCTCGCCTTCTATTTCGACGGCACCTTCCGCTACTCGTACGAGCCGTACGACTTAAAGCGCGCGAATCAGAAGGTGATCGAGGGCAACTACGAAGCGACCGCGAGCACGATCAAGCTGGAGATCGCCGGCACCAAGGGCAAGCTGACGACGAAGTATTCGCGGGACGAGAACAAGAAGGGCGGCAAGGGCGGGTTTACCCTCGGGCTCGACGGAGATGTACCGGAAGACCTGAAGACGGCCTTCCGCTCAGTCCCTTAGCCGGACGCCTTCTTCTTCTTCGGCTGAGAGAACGCCTTGAAGAAGGCGACGATCTCCTGCTGGGCCTTCTTGTAGTCGGTGGCGTCCTTGAACTCGGATTCGAGGAAGACGCCGCCGCACGACTCGCAGGTGTCGTAGCCCATCGGGTGGTTCCGATCGCCACCTTCCACCCGCACCAGGTCCACCAGGCAGTCGCGGCACTGACCGCTGTCGGCCTCCGGGTTGACCTTTCCCCCGAGGGTCTCGAGCCCCGGTAGGTTGTTGTGGAGCAGCACCCGGTTCAGATCCGAGACGTCGATCCACAAGCCACCGCATTCACCGCACTTGCGAAGTGGATGGTCGTCTCCCTGGAGATCAACCATCTCGACGTCGCAACTCGGGCAATCCATGTTTTCTTTCCTGCTCCTGTGAGGGTGAAGGGGAGATGGTACGGCCGCAGCAAAGCCAACTGCAACCTGACTTTTGATCACACCGGCTAATGCGTCACCCCTTGACTCGCCGGATCTTTGCCCCGAGGCCGCGCAGCTTCTTCTCCAGCCGCTCGTAGCCACGATCCAGGTGGTAGACGCGGCTCACCGTGGTCTTCCCTTCCGCGTGGAGGCCGGCGAGCACCAGCGACGCCGAGGCGCGCAGATCGGTGGCCATCACCGGGGCGCCCGAGAGCCGCTCGCGGCCGCGGACGACGGCGGTGGCGCCCTCGACCTGGATGTCGGCGCCCATGCGGGCGAGCTCGGCGACGTGCATGAAGCGGTTCTCGAAGATGTTCTCGGTGATCACCGAGGTGCCGTGGGCGGTCGACAGCAGCGCCATCAGCTGCGCCTGCATGTCGGTGGGGAAGCCGGGGTGCTCCTTGGTCTTGATGTCGACGGCCTTGATCCGCGCCGGCCCGACGCAGCGGATCCCGCCCGGCTCGGTGGTGATCTTGCAACCCGCCTCTCGCAGCTTCTGGATCACCGGCTCGAGGTGCTCGGGCACGGCGTGTCGCACCAACACATCGCCGCCGGTGATCGCCGCCGCGACCAGCAGCGTGCCTGCCTCGATCCGGTCGGGGATGATCGCGTGATCGACGGGCTTCAAGGTGTCGACGCCGTCGATGGTGATCACGTCGCTGCCGGCGCCGGAGACGTGGGCGCCCATCTTATTGAGCACCCGGGCCAGCTCTTCGACCTCGGGCTCGCGGGCGGCGTTCTCGATCACCGAGCGCCCCTTCGCGAGGACCGCGGCCATCATCACGTTCTCGGTGCCGGTGACGGTGATCAGGTCGAAGGTGATCGTCCCGCCCTTGAGCCGCTTCGCGCGGGCCTCGACGTAGCCCTCGGTGAGCTCGATCTCCGCACCGAGCGCCTGCAGCCCCTTGAGGTGTTGGTCGATCGGCCGGGCGCCGATCGCGCAGCCGCCGGGCATCGAGACCCGCGCCCGCCCCCAGCGGGCGACCAGCGGCCCCAGCACCAGCACCGAGGCGCGCATCGTCTTCACCAGCTCGTACGGCGCCTCGGGAATCACCTTCGGGCCGACGGTCACCTCGCAGACGTACTGCTTCTTCCCCGTCAGCCGATCGGCCTCGCAGCCCATCATCCGCAGCACCTTGAGCATCGTCGCCACGTCGGCGAGTCCGGGGACGTTGCGGAAGGTGTGGGTCCCCTCGGCGAGCAGCGAGGAGGCGAGAATCGGCAGCGCGGCGTTCTTCGCGCCCGAGGCGAAGGTCTCGCCCTTGAGCGGCCCGTTGCCAGTGATCACCATCGAGTCCATCAGGCCGGCTCCTGGGAAAAGGCGAGGCGATCGAGCCGCGCGAGGTCCTTGTCGACCCGCACCGCGAGGTAGCCCGCCCGCGTGAGTACTTCCTTCACTGCTGCTCCCTGTTCATCGCCGATCTCCAGTGCAAGCCAGCCGCCAGCCTTCAAGCGCACGTGCGCCCCCTCGGCAATCCGGCGGACGAACTCGAGGCCGTCTTCACCGCCGTCGAGCGCCAGGCGGGGCTCCTGGAGCACCTCCTTCTGCAGACCGGCGAGGTCGGCGCGCTTTACGTAGGGAGGGTTGGAGGCGATCACGTCGAACCGGGCGCCCGCCGGCACCGGCTCGAAGAGGTCTCCCTCGAGGACCCAGACCCGGCTCGCCACCTGGTGCTTCTCGGCGTTGGCCCGGGCTACGGCCGCGGCGTCCTTCGACAGCTCGGTGGCCCAGACCGACGCCTGGGGGCGCTCAGCGGCGAGGGTGACGGCGACGCAGCCGCTGCCGGTGCACAGGTCGAGCACGCGGGACGGCGCGTCGTTGGGCAGCCACTTGAGCACCGCCTCGACGAGCAGCTCGGTCTCCGGGCGGGGAATCAGCACCCGCGGGTCGACCTCGAAGCGGCGGTTGTAGAAGTCCTTGAAGCCGGTGAGGTACTGCGTCGGCTCGTACTGCATCCGCCGCTGAATCAGCGCCTTGTAGGAGGCGAGCTCGTCCTTCTCGAGGGGCCGGTCGAGCTCCATGAAGAGCTTCACCCGATCGAGCTTCAGGGTGAAGGCGAGGAGGATCTCCGCGGTGAGCCGGGGGGCGTCGAGCTGCTGCTTCTCGAAGCGTTGGGTGGTCCACCCCAGCACCTTGCGGATCGTCCAGGTCTCGGGCTCGGTCAATGCGGCTGTCCCTGCTGGGCCTTGAGCGCCTCGGCCTGGAAGTAGGTACGGCAGGCGTTGATCACGTCGTCGAGATCGCCGCCCATCACCGCTGGCAGGTTGTGGCGGGTGAGCCCGATGCGGTGATCGGTGAGGCGATCCTGGGGGAAGTTGTAGGTGCGGATCTTCTCGCTGCGATCGCCGCTGCCGACCTGATCCTTGCGCATGTTCGCGCGCTCGCTGCGAATCCGTTCCTGCTCCGCCTCGTAGAGCTTGGCGCGCAGCATCCGCATCGCCATCGTGCGGTTCTTCAACTGGCTCTTCTCCTGCTGGCACTTGACGACGATGCCCGAGGGTTTATGCGTCAGGCGCACCGCGGAGTCGGTGGTGTTGACGCTCTGGCCTCCGGCGCCGGTGGACCGCATCACCGCCAGCTCGATGTCCGCCGGGTTGATCTGGATGTCGACGTCCTCGGCCTCGGGCATCACCGCCACGGTGATCGTCGAGGTGTGGATTCGGCCCTGGGTCTCGGTCGCGGGCACCCGCTGCACCCGGTGCACGCCCGACTCGTACTTCATCGACGAGTAGACGGCCGCGCCGGAGAAGGTGAGGGTGGCGTCCTTGACCCCGCCCTGGTTGCCGGCCGAGAGATCGAGGACCTCCGCCGTC
>JAYVRT010000902.1:0-12697 GCA_043776025.1 Archangiaceae bacterium
CCGGTGAGTGCGCACTCACCAAACGCGCGCGCTCACGCGTCGGGGGCGAGGCCTCGCCACAGCGCCCGCACCACCTCATGGGCGAAGGTCGCGTCATCCGCCGCCCGGGGCTTCGAGTTCATCAGGTGCCCGGTGAGGCAGCGCGACTCGAGCGCCCCCAACAGCAGCTCGGCGACCGCGGCGAGATCTCCTCCCCGCACCCGGTGCTGCCGGTGGGCGAGCTTGAGCCAGAGCGTCAGGTCCTCGCGCAGCTTCTGCTGGGACAGCGATTCCCCGTGGGGAAAGGTCCGATCGAGCGGCAGGCCGCTGGCCCTCAAGGTGATCAACCCCGGCAGCAGCTGGTGAAAGTAGGCCAGCATCGCGCGCGCGAGCTCGGTCAGCTGCTGCGGCACCGGGCGATCTCCGTCAGGCCCCATCGGCAGCTGCTGCAGCACCAGCGGGGTGGGCTGGGGGCACAGCGCCAACACCAGCAGCTCGTCCTTGGTCGGCACCCGCTTGAAGAGCGCCGCCTGGGAGACACCGAGCTTGGCCGCGATCTTCTCCGTCGACGCGCCCGGGCCCTGGCTCAAGAAGATCGCGCGCGCCTCGCGGGCGATGTCTTCGTCGGAGATCCTTCGCGGGCGTCCCATTTGGTGATTGCTGAATAAGTAATTTTCCCCACCGCTCGCAAGCCCGGAACGCGCGGGAAAAGAGTTTTCACGCCGCCGGCCGGTGCGGGGTCTGGCCCACAACCCGCAGTCCCAAGCAGTGGAGAGAAAAGAAAATGCGATCGATCCTCAAGGCGATGGTGGCGCTGTCCCTGGTGTCCGCGCCGGCGCTGGCGGCCGACTACAAGTGCAGCGGCGACCGGGTGGAGAAGGGTGGCAGCACCCAGTTCACCGTGCGCACCTCGGGCAGCGACATCACCATCGAGAAGGGCGGCAGCACCAAGGGCAAGGCGGTCAAGCGCGGCAGCAAGTACGCGGTCGAGGTCGGCGGGAGCACCGTCGCCACCTTCGAGAACGGGAAGATCGAGAAGGGCGGCAGCAGCTGGGCCACGGTGAGTCAGGCGCAGGGCATGTTCGACTGCGGCGGCGACGTCGCGGCGACGCTCTGGGTGCTGATGAAGAACGGCAACCTGTAGTCAGCCGATGATCATGTCTTCGCGGATCAGCTTCCCGTCCGCGAAGCGCTGGAGCGTGAACCTCTCGAACAGCTCGTCGGAGGCGCCGGTGGTCATCCACTTCGCCATCCGTTCGGCGACGGCGGGGGCCATCATGAACCCGTGGCCGACGAAGCCCGACATCTGCAGCAGGTTGGGAAGGCCCGGGGTCCGCCCGAGCACCGGCGAGTTGTCGGGGGTGACGTCGTAGGGGCCGGCCCACTGCCGGAGGATCTTCACCCGGCCGGCGCGAGGCAGCTGCTCGGTCAGCGCCTCGGCGTAGCGGCTCAAGAAGCGCATCGACGAGCCCAGCTGCAGCGCCGGCGGCTCCTTCGGGTCTCCCATGCCGCCGACGATCTCCCCTCGCATCGACTGGGAAAAGTAGAGCCCGCTGTCGAGCACCGAGACCAACGGCCCGAGGAACGGCTTGAGCGGCTCGGAGGAGCAGATCTCGTGGCGGTGGGGCTCGTTGGGCAGCTTCACCCCCGCGAGCGCCGCGATCTGCGGGCTCCAGGCTCCGGCGGCGAGCACCACCGTGTCGCAGGCGATGTCGCCCCGGTCGGTGATCACCTTGCGGATCATCCCCCCGCTCTGCTCGAAGCCGGTGACCCGGGTGAACGGCTCGACCTTCACGCCCTTCTTCACGCAGCTCTGGGCGTACCCCCAGAGGAACGGCCAGGGGAAGATCACCCCGTCGTCGGGGTTGTACGCCGCCAGCTGCACCCCCTTCATCGTCAGCTGCGGCACCAGCTCGCGCGCCGCGTCGGGCGTCAGCAGCTGGGTGGAGACGCCGTGCTGGTTGTGGAGCGCCGCGCTCCGTTCGAGCTTCGCGGCGATCGCCGCGCCCTTGGCGAGGAAGAGGTAGCCGCCCTGCCGCAGCCAGATGTTGATCCCCGTCTGACGCGCGAAGGTCTTCATCAGCGCGATGCTCCGCTTGGCGAGCTCGATGTTCGACACCGTGCCCCACTGCATCCGCACCCCGCCGCCGTTGCGGCCGCTGGCGCCGGCGCAGAGGTAGCCCTGCTCGAGCACCACCACCTCGCTCTGCCCGAGCTGGCTCAGGTTGTACGCGAGGGCGAGGCCCATGATCCCGCCGCCGATGATCACCACCTGGGTTCGCGAGGTGACCGGCGCGGCGGGCCGCAGCGCCGGCTCACTCAAGCTGAGGGTCTCGGGCACCCCGGCCACCGTCGGCTGCATCGGGTCGAAGCCCGCGGACGCCCACAGCGACAGCTCGGTGGGGAACAGCGGCGGGCGCGGGGTGAAGGGGAGCACCTGGGCCGGGTTGAGCGCCTTGCGGTCCTGCAGCTGGGCGCAGACAGCGGTTAGGCACTGCTTGCCCTGGCACATGCCGGTGCCGAAGCCGGTGTAGCGCTTCACCGACTCGACGTCGCAGTACCCCTTGGCGATCGCGTGATCGACGTCCTCGGTGGTGACGTCCTCGCAGGGGCAGATCAGCGCCTTGCTCATCGGGCCACTCCGAGCATCGCCCGCGCGGCGCGCAGGCCCGTCTCCGCCGCGGCTGCCGCGCCCATCGGCCCCTTGAGCTCTCCGGCGACGAAGATCCCTGCCGTGGCGGTGCGGCCGTCGGCGTCGGCCTCGGCGACGAAGAGCTTCTGCAGCGGCTGCCAGGCGACGTGGACGCCGCCCTGGCGGGCGAGCTCGAAGCTGGGGGCGAGCGGGGCGCAGACCGCCACCGCGTCGCAGTCGACCCGGCTCTCTTTCCCCTCGAGCCGGACGGCGATCGAAGAGACGGTGGAGATCCCATACGCCTTGACTGGCGTCGCCCCGACGGCGAGCGCGGTGCCCCCGGCGCTGGTGATCAGCCGCGCCAGCGCCTTCGCCTCGGCCGCCTCACCGACCACCGCGATCTTTTCTCCGGGGATCAGCCGGTGGATGCGGATCATCCGGCTCACCGCGCGCGCGGCGAAGATCCCCGGAAGGTCGTTGTTCTCGAACGCGACCAGCTGGGGTTGCCCGCCGCACGCGAGCAGCATCGAGCGGGCGTAGATCTTCGTCAGCCGCTCGCCGTCGGTCGCGGCGAGGAAGCGGCCCTGGTCGTCCTCGAACAAGCCGACGGCGGTGGTGCCGAGGCGGAGCTTGCCCACGGGCGGAGACCACAGGCCGGGCGCGCCGAACTCCTCGGGGGCGACGACCAACCGGCCGCCGACGAAGCGCTCGTGCTCCAGCAACAGGTAGGAGGCATCGGCGACCTCGAAGCTCTGCGCCGCCGCGAGGCCCGCCGCGCCGCCGCCGACGATCACCCGGTCCAGGTGCAGCACCTCGGCGGGCTCGCGCGCCGGCGCCGCGGCGTCCGGGAGCGTCCCGAGGCCAGCGAGCTGGCGGGCGACGCGGGCCATCACCTGCTCGGCGATCGGCACCCCGGCGAACATCTCGTGGTGGTTGAGGCCGCGGGGGAAGAGCCAGTCGGTGGCGCTGAAGAGATCGACCCGGGCGCTGGGGAAGGCGTTTTGCCGTTCGACGCGCATCCCCGGGCGCACCGGCTTCTGGCACACGGGGATGTTGGGGACGCCGTCGACGCGCATCAGGCACTGGGCGCAGGCCCCGGTGAAGCACCACGGGCCGCGGGGCCGGTGGTACTTGACGCTGCGGGAGAAGACCGTCTCGCCGGCGGCGAGCACCGCGCAGGCGACGTTCTCGCCGATGCGCGCGGGAATCGGCTGGCCGTCGAGCTCGATCGAAGTATCGGGTACCACGGCGTCGAGGCGGCGCATCGTCAGGGGAAGCCTCTTAGCCAAGAACCGCGCTTCAGCGCTTTGGTTTCAGCGCCTGGCGGATCAGCGTGCTCTCGTCGCCGGCCTCTTCCGCCATGCTGCTGAGCTTCTGGTTGGTAGTACGCAGCCTGCGCGACAGCTCGCGGCACAGGTTCTGGAGCACCATCACGTAGCCCGCGACGTCGTCCTGGTAGAGCCGGTACAGCTCCTTGTTGCCCAGCGAGAGCAGCACCGTCGGCTTCTCGACCACCACCGTCGCCGAGCGTTTCATGATGTCGATCAGCGTCATCTCCCCGAAGAACTCGCCCGGCCCCATGCGGATCAGGCGCGCCCGCCGGCCGCTCTCGTTCTCCCGGTAGACGACCGCCTCGCCGCTGCGGACGACGAACATCGAACGGCCCGGCTCGCCCTGCTTGCAGACCTCGGTGCCCGGCTGGAGTTCCTGCACGTGGAGCATCGCGATGATCCGCTTCAGCGTCGGCTGCTCAAGCCCGCCGAACAGGGCGATCGAGGGGAGAAACGTCAGCAGGTCGTCGGCGTCCGGGGGCATCAGGGGTGGACTCCGCGGGTGAGCGACGTCACTGCTTCGCCCAGGCCTTCGAGGGTCAACGGGTACATCGCGAACACCCGGCGGATGACGTCGATCGTCGTCTGCCACCACTGCTGCGGCGGCTCGGGGTTGAGCCAGACCGCCTGGGGAAACCGTTCGACCAGACGCATCAGCCACACCACGCCCTCGGCGTCGTCTTCGTTGCCCCAGCCCGAGGTGTCGGTCAGCTCCCAGGGCGCCATCAGCGCGTCCCCGACGACGATCAGCTTCCAGGTGGGGTTGGTCTCGGCGAAGACCTGCGCCAGCGAGATCGGGCTTCGCAGCTGGGCCGTCTGGTAGACGCGGCCGTAGGGGCAGTTGTGGAAGTAGTAGGTACGCAGCTCCTTGAAGTGTGTCGCCTTCTTCGCCGCGGTGAACAGCCGGGAGACGGTGTCGGCGTGGGGATCCATCGAGCCGCCGACGTCCATCATCAGGATCACCCGGGTGTTCGACTTGCGCGGGGGGCGGGTGACGACTTCGAGGTCCCCCAAGTTCCGCGCGGTCTGCTCGATCGTCTCCTCGAGATCGAGCTCATCGGCGCGGCCTTCCCGGGCGAAGAGCCGCAGCTTTCGCAGCGCGAGCGCGAGCTGGCGCACGTCGAGCACCAGGTCGTCGCGGTAGTCGCGGAAGTGGCGCTCGCTGGCGACCTTCACCGCCCGCCGGTTGCCGCCCTCGCCACCGACGCGGATCCCGTCACGGGCCGCGCCGCGGTTGCCGAAGGGCGAGGTGCCGCCCGTGCCGATCCACTTGTTGCCGCCGTCGTGGCGTTCCTTCTGCTCGCGCAGCCGCTGCTCGAACAGCTTCTTCAGGCCCGCGGCGTCGAGCGCCTCGAGCAGCTTCAGCTCGTCGGGGGTGAGCGTCTTCCGCTGGCCCTGCGCTTGATTGAGCCAGTCGAGCAGCTCCTGGTGGATCTGCGTCGCCTGCAGCTCGATGCCCTTGAAGTGCTTGGCGAAGGCCTGGTCGAACGCGTCGAGCTGCCCTTCGCTGTGGACCAGCAGCGACCGGGCGACGTCGTAGAAGCCGTCGAGCGAGCTGTCGTGCAGGCCCAGCTCGAGCGCCTGGGCGAGCGCGATCGCCTCCTGGGTGCCGACCGGCACCTTCAACGCGCGCAGCTCGTACAAGAAGGGGACGAACATCGGTTGGGATCACGCCCGGCTGCGCTTGCCTCCGGAGAAGCCTTCGGCGAACGCCTGAAGATCCTGCTCCCGCTTGAGCAGCGCGCCGAGGAAGGGCAGGTGCTCGTCGAGCTTGAGGCTGGTGGTCCCGGTGGCCTTGAGCGCGGCGAGCCAGTCGATCAGCTCCGAGGTGCTCGGGCGCTTGCGCAGTCGGGCGAACCCGCGCAGCTCGAAGAAGATCTGCAGCGCCTGGTCGATGAGGTGGTTGTCGAGCTCGGGGTGGTGCACCCCGACGATGCGCCGCATCAGCGCCGGGTCGGGGAACTCGATGAAGTGGAAGACGCAGCGGCGCAGGAAGGCGTCGGGGAGGTCCTTCTCGTTGTTGCTGGTGATGATCACCACCGGCCGCTGGACGGCGACGACCTCCTCGTCGGTCTCGATGATCCGGAAGCTCATCCGATCGAGCTCATGGAGCAGGTCGTTGGGGAACTCGAGATCCGCCTTGTCGATCTCGTCGATCAGCAGCACCCGCCGTTGTTTCGCCGCGAACGCCTCGCCCAGCGGCCCGAGCTTGAGGTACTTCTTGATGTCGCGCACGTCGTGATCGTTGAAGCGCGAGTCGTGCAGCCGCTGCACCGCGTCGTAGACGTAGAGCCCGTCCTGGGCGCGGCTGGTGCTCTTCACGTGCCAGGTGAGCATCGGCAGCTCGAGCGCCTTGGAGATCGCCTCGGCGAGCAGCGTCTTGCCGGTGCCGGGCTCGCCCTTGACGAGCAGGGGACGCTGGAGCGCGAGCGCGCAATCGACGGCGGACCGGAGGCCTTCGCTGGTGAGGTACGAGTCGGTGCCCTTGAAACGCATGGGCGAAACCTTAACCCCGGGGCCTGTTGGCTACTCGATTTTCAACGTCGAGAGCGCGAGGTCCAGCTGCGACTCTTTGGTCCCGAACTCACCCTCCGGGGCGGTCATCGAGACCGTGAGGAAGCGCCCGGGGAGCGGCAGGTAGTAGTGCAGCGCGCGGTTCCCTCCACCGGAGAGCACCCAGCGCGCGACGGCGCCGGCCGGCACGCTCCCGCCGCGGGCGCTGATGCGGGTGGCGAGGGGCTCGAGCTTCGCCTTGCCGAGGACCGTCAACAGCAGGGCGTCGAGCTGGCCCTCGTCGATCGGGGGCGGGGCGCCGTCAATCGAGTGGATCTCCACCCCGCCGGTGAACTTCAGCGCGGCGGGCGTCTCTTCGAGCAGCGTCACGCCGCGGGGCGGCTTCCACGACAGCCTGAGCGCGGTGGACCTCACCTCGTTGCCCTTGCAGCCGACCAGCGCCACCACCACCAGCAGCCATCCCCGCATCTTTGGTGCCTCCTTCCGAAACGAGGGGACTATGTTCCGCCCGCGAGGGAGGAAAACGAAGTGCTCAAGTGGAAATTGATGGTGACCACCTTGCCGTTCGTTGCCCTGGTGGTGGGGCTCAAGCTGCTGCTCGAGTACGTCGTCGTCTTCGCCGGCGTGGTCGACTTCAGCGAGGTCTCAATCGTGCTCACCGCCGGGGTCTTCCTCACCGGCTTCATGCTCGCGGGCACGATGGCCGACGACAAGGAGAGCGAGAAGCTCCCCGGAGATCTCGCCTGCACCCTCGAGACGCTGGAGGAGATCCTCTTCGAGGCGACGGTGATCAAGCCGAACATCGAGGCCCAGACGGTGCGCAAGGCGGTCCTCGAGGTGGGCTCACAGCTGAGGGCGTGGCTGCTGCGCGCCGTGAGCCACGAGGGCGCGTTCGCGGCGCTGACGAAGTTTGGAGAGACGATCTCCCAGGTCGAGCGGGACGGCGGCGGGGCCTACGCCTCGAAGGCGCTGGGCGAGCTGCACAGCCTGCGGCGCAGCGTCACCCGCATCGGGGTGATCTCCCGCACCGGGTTCCTCCCGCCGGCCTACGCGATCCTCGAGACGCTGACGGTGATGATCATCGTCTTGTTGCTCGCGGCGAAGTTCAAGTCGCCGCTGTCCGAGTTCATCCTCGTGCCGTTCGTGACGCTGATCTACGTGTACATGCTGCGGCTGATCAAAGACATCGACGATCCCTTCGAGTACGCGGCCGACGGCAGCAAGCAGGGTGGGGCGGAGGTCGAGCTGTTCCCGCTCGACGAGTACCTCGCGCGGCTCAAGTCGCGCATCGGCTAGGGCTCGAGCTCGAAGTCCTTCGGCCCGCGGCCGGCGTGGTAGGCGAGGAAGGCGCCGAAGCCGGCGCGCGAGTCGAGCTGGAACTGCGGCAGCCGCGCGAGCGATTCGGGCGAGAAGTGGTACTGCTCGAGCACCAGCGACGCGCGCTGAATGCCGTTCGCCTGCGGCTCCACCGGCCGTACCTCGTGGGGCAGATCGCCGCGGAAGTGGAGCAGGGCGCCCTCGGACGGCGCGATCACTGCCTTGATCCGGCGATGGCGCGCCAGCACCAGCTCTCCGCCCGCGCGCTGCGGCACCCTCAAGTAGAGCACGGTGACCACCTCGGGCGTGGTGCCCGGGACGCCAGCCTCGCGCGCCAGCGTCGCGTCGGTGTGCGGCCCGATGTTCTCGCCTTCGCCGACCAGCAGCAGGTTCAGGTACCACGCGTTGGGGATCACCACCGGGTGGTTGCGCAGCCGGCCCCACCACGACTGCACCGCGCGCACCGCCGGCTGGCCGAGCACCTGCGCGAAGTAGTCCGTCAGCGGAGGGAAGCGCGCCTCGAGCTCGGCGCGGCCTTCGGCCTTGAAGGTCATCGCGAAGCCGCGGCTTTGCTCGAACGTTCCCCCGAGGGTGCTCTTGGAGACGAACGGCGAGCAGAGCAGCGCGTCGCGAATCGGCCCGAGCCGTTCGGGTGGGAGCGCAGCGCGGATGTAGGCGAATTCAGGCACGGGGCGAAAACTTGCTGGAGGCAGACGGTGCTTCACACTTGTAGCAAGTGCAACCGACCATCGACGAGACTCCGCAGCCGCAGTTCTCCTGGGCGAAGGGTGAGGCGGCGGCGCTGCCGGATCGCGAGCCGCGGGTCCACTTCAAGCAATGCGTGCGCGTCGTCCCGATCGGCGGCCCGCCCCGCGCGTACCGGGTGCTGGCCTCGAACCTCTCCCGCCAGGGGATGTTCCTCAAGATGCCGACGCCGTTCGACACCGGCACCAAGGTCGCCCTGTCGCTCGAGGCCGGGGGGCAGGTGCTGCCCTTCGCGCAAGGAGAGGTGGTGTGGCGCGAGCTCGACGAGCCGAAGCAGTCGGGCCGCGGCGCCGGCTTCGGCGTTCGCTTCACTGGCTTTCTTCACCCCCGCGCTCACGAGCTCGTCGGCTACCTCGTCGACAACCTCGGCACCGGGAAGCCGCTCGTCTCGCCGCTGCCGAAGTCGGTGTGGCCACGGCGCTTCGCGTGGGGCGGCGCGGGCCTGGTTGCGGTGATCGTCGGGGCCGTTATCACTTCCGCGGTGCTCCATCTGGTCCGCGAGCCGGGTGGAGAGCCGTCGAGCAGCGCGGCAGAGGTGGCGGTGACGGCCGTTCAGCCACCCGACGACATGGCCGCGCCCGCAGCGGTCGAGATGAAGCCGACGCCAGTCGAAGTGCACGCGATCGAAGAGGAGGCAGCGCCGATGCCGAAAGAGCCGAAGCCAGAGGTTGTTGAGCCCCGGTTCAAGGGCCCCTCGGAGTCTGCGACGCAAGCTGCTCAGATCGCCCTCGCCGTTCGTGCCGCGGTCTCTGCCCGCGCGGCCCCGGCCCCCGCCGCGCCCCGGCCGACCCCGAAGGCCGAAGCCCCCAGGCCGGCCGCGGACGCGCGCGCGCTGGCGATCCCGTCCGGCGCGGTGAAGTCGCTGAGCTCGGCGGTCGACGGCAAGCAACTGACGTTGACGCTGGCGCTGGGGGCAGGGGCATCGATCACCCGCGCCTTCACCCTCGCCAACCCCGATCGGCTCGCGCTCGACGTGAAGGGCGCGCTGCCGAAGAAGAGCTACGTGCTCTCAGGCTCGGGCGAGGTCGCACGGGTGCGGGTCGGGCGGATCGCCGGCGGCACCCGGCTGGTGGTCGATCTGGCCCACGCGCCGGGCAAGCCAGCGGTGACGGGCGCGTCGATCGCGATTCCTCTGCAGTAGTTCCGCGTCGCAGGGCGTTGCCGTGTCAGAATCGGCCGCGTTACGCTCGTCCCGATGGCAATGACGAAGCAACAATTGGCGACCTGGAAGAAGGGCCATGAGACCGCTTCCGAGCGTTCGTGGGAACTGCGCGCTGCCAGCCCTGCCTCGTCCGAAGAGTCGTTTGCGCGAGCCAATTCGCTGCTCCGGCTGATGGGAGACGTGGTTACGTCTTCGTCCCATGAAGCGGCGCGCAACAAACAGACCGAAATCGCGCGCGTCCGCTGGATCGCGCTCAAGAAAGGCTACGCGACCCGAGGAGTCTGATCTTCGACCGGCCCTCCGGGCAGTGGCGAAAGTCCTCGTCCGCTTGAAAGCGCCGTCGATGATTCTTGGCGGAGTCGCGGCCATCGCACAGGGCGCCGAACGCGCGACCACGGACGTCGACGCGACCGTGCTCCTGGGGCGTCGCACCGTGACCGAGTTGATCGATGTCTTTCTCGGCGCGGGCTTCTCGGGGCGCGAGCCGGACCTCGCTGAGTTCGCGCTTCGAACTCGCGTGATCCTCCTTCGCCACGATCGCAGCGGCACGCAGGTCGACATCAGCCTCGCCGGACTGCCCTTCGAGGAACGGGCGCTCGACAGAGCCGAACTGCGCAAGTTGGGTGGGGTGACCGTTCGGGTGGCCCATCCGACCGATCTGATTATCTACAAGATGGTGGCGCATCGGACGCGCGACCTGGATGACGCGGAGGCGATGGTCAGGCTGCACCGACCTCGCATCAACATCGAGGAAGTCGATGCCGCGGTTGCCGAGTTCGCCGCGGTGCTTGAGGACAACGCCCCCCTCGACGCCTGGCGCGAAGTTAAGCGGCGCACCCGGATCGGCTGAACCCCTTTGGAGCCCTCGCTGCTCACCCTCGCCGCGCTGACCAGCGTCGCCTTCGTCGCCGGCCTGGTCGATGCGATCGCCGGCGGCGGGGGCCTGATCACGCTGCCGGCACTCCTGGCCGCTGGGCTCGAGCCGCACTTCGCGCTGGGCACCAACAAGGGGCAGTCGGTCTTCGGCGCGTTCGCCTCGGTGGTGCGCTACGCCCGGGCCGGGTTGGTGAACGGCGGCCGGGCCCGGATCACTTTTCCCCTCGGCGCCGCGGGGGCCTTCGCCGGCGCCGCGCTGCTGCTGGTGCTCGATCGCGAGGTGCTCAAGCCGCTGGTGCTGGTGCTGCTGGTCGCGGCGGGAGCGTTCATCGCGATCAGGCGGCCGGGCAACACCCCTCCGGGGCCTGCGCCGTCACGCCCGCTGCTGCTCGCCGGGGCGATCGCCTTGATCATCGGGGCCTACGACGGCTTCTTCGGGCCAGGGACGGGCACCTTCCTGATCATCGCCTTCGTGACCCTGCTGAAGGCCTCGCTGCCCGAGGCGACCGCGGACGCGAAGGTGGTGAACTTCGCCTCGAACCTCGCGACGGTGATCCTGATGGGGCTCAAGGGGAAGGTGCTGTGGGCGATCGCCCTGCCGATGGCCGCGGGGCAGTTCGCCGGGAGCCTGGTCGGGGCCTCCCTCGCGATTAAGGGCGGGGCCCCGATCATTAGGGGAGTTGTGCTCGCGGTGGTCGCCGGTCTGGTGGCGAAGCTGGCGTACGACCTGTTAACTACCCACGGATGACGATCACGATCACCTACTGCAATTCCTGAGGCTACCGGCCCAAGGCCGCCCGGGTGGCGGAAGTCTTGAAGGAAAAGCTCGCGCTGGACGCTGAGCTGATCGTGGGACACTCGGGGATCTTCGAGGTGGCGGTGAACGGAAACGTGGTCGCGAGCAAGACCCGCAGCGGCTTCCCGACGCCGGAGGAGATCGTCGACGCGGTCGAGAGGGCGCTTCCCCCGACATGACGGTGATCGAGCGGCCGCCGCTGGACCTCACCGGAAAGGTGCGCCGGAAGCTGGGAGCGATCGTCACCGACGGCTTCTTCCGCGGCGCGGCGACCTACGCCCGCCTCCTGCCGATCACCCACCCGCGGGTCCACGGCGTCGAGGTCGAGCGGAACATTCCCTACGTCGACGACGGGCTCCCCGAGCACACCCTCGACGTCTACCGCCCGCGCGAGCGTTCCCGGCCGCTGCCGGTGGTGCTCTACATCCACGGCGGCGGATTCCGGATCCTCTCCAAGGACACCCACTGGGTCTTCGGCCTGGTGTTCGCGCGCCGCGGATACCTGGTGCTGAGCATCAACTACCGGCTCGCTCCCGAGCACCGGTTCCCCGCCGCCGTCGAGGACGCGTGCGCCGCCTGGACCTGGTTGCTGAAGAACGTCGAGCGGCTCGGCGGCGATCCGAAGCGGATCTTCGTCGCCGGCGAGTCGGCGGGGGCGAACCTCGCGACCACCTTGACCCTGGCCGCCACCTACCGGCGCCCGGAGTCGTTTGCCCGCGCAGTCTTCGACGCGGGGGTCGTCCCCACCGGCGCGGTCCCTGCCTGCGGGCTCTTTCAGGTCAGCGATCCCGAGCGGTTCAACCTGCGCCCCAACGGCTACTTCTGGGATCGGATCGCCGAGGTCACCGACGCTTACCTCCACGGGGCGCGGCTCGATCACGCGTACGCGCTCGACCTCGCCGACCCGGTGGTGGCTCTCGAGCGGGGCGAGACGCCCCACCGGCCGCTGCCGCCGTTCTTCCTGCCCTGCGGCTCATGGGATCTGCTCAAGACCGACTCGGTGCGCCTCGCGGAGGCCCTCAAGCGGCTCGGCGGCCGCGCCGAGGCCCGCATCTACCCGCGCGGCCCGCACGCCTTCCACGCCTTCGTCTTCACGCCCAGCGCGCTGCGCTGCTGGCGCGACACCTTCGACTTCATGTCGGCGGTGTGAAGCTCAGAGCAGGTAGCGCTGGGCGTAGCCGGCGTCGAGGTCGGTGATCGTCACCGCGATCACCCCCGCGCCGTCGACCTCGTACCGCTCTTCGATGCGCGGGCCCGGCTTCCCCAGCCGCGTCGCCGGCCGGGTGGCCAGGTCGGAGGCTCCCCGCAGCGCCGGCGCGAACGCA
>JAYVRT010000903.1:0-3626 GCA_043776025.1 Archangiaceae bacterium
CGTCGAGAGCTACAAAGAGACGTTCGGCGCCGACGAGGGCCCGAAGCTGTTCGACACCTTCAAGGCCAAGTTCAAGGAAGCCAACGGCCGCGACTTCACGCCGGCCGACGAGACCCACTTCGAGCCGCTGTGGAAGAAGGAAGGGCTCACCGCGGCGCAGATCAAGCCGTGGACGAAGGCCGAGCACGACGCCTACCAGACGGCGCGCTTCGACGGCTCGGTCGCCAACGGCACATACACCGGCCCCAAGCCGCTGCCGCCCGGCAAGGGCATGGCCTGGCGTCCCGAGGCCACCGCCGACCTGGTGAAGAACTTCATGGAGACCTACGCCTCGTTCAAGGATGCCGGCGGCTACACCGCGGCGGCGACGATCCTCGGGTTCAAGGACGTCATCGGCCCGCGCATGGGCATCGACGACAAGACGTACATCGGCACCGCGATGCCGATCCTCAACAAGCTGATGGTCGCCGAGGCGATGGCCCGGGCGCCCGGAGATCCGGCGGCCCTGGCGAAGTGGACAGAGCAGGCCGCGGGCGGGCTCTACATGGCGTTCGGCGGCAAGCCGGCCGACCTGGCGCCCGGTGGCACCGTCGACCCGGCGAAGATGGGCCTGGCGAAGATGTGCCTCCAGGGGGTCCCGGCGGCGGCGGCGCAGATCACCCAGATGGCGAGCCAGCCGGCCGAGAAGCGCAACGATCTCGCCTACGGGTGGATGCGCGGCGCGATCGACGGCGACCTCGAGAAGGCCCGCCAGGTGATGGTCTCGGATCCGAGCAAGACCGAGATGTACTCGCCGCCCGCGGTCACCAACCGCGTCGCCAACGGGCTCGTCGAGAGCAGCAAGTTCGTGAACATCAAGGTGATCGCGACCGCGGTCGACGCCAGCGAAGTTCAGTGAACGCGCTGACCGCGGCGAACGCCTTGATCGCCGCGCAGCAGCAGGGCCCGGGGCTGTCGCCGCCCGCCGAGGCGCGCAGCGCGCTGATCGACACCCAACTGCGCGAGTACTTCGCCGGCGAAATGGCGGAGTCGTACGCCTGGGCCGGCCTGGGGGTCGTGGGCCTGGCCGTCTCGATTCCGCTCTTCGTCTCGAAGGACTCGGTGGGCCAGCCGCTGGCGGTGCCGATCTTCGTGCTCTCGCTGGTGCAGCTCGCCCTGGGGATCGGGCTTTGGGTGCGGACGCGAGGGCAGGTGTCGAGGCTCAGCGCGCAGCTCGACGGCGATCCGTTCGCGTTCGCCCAGGCCGAGCGCGCTCGGATGCGCGGGGTGAACACCGGCTTCAAGATCTACCGGATCGTCGAGTTCGGCCTGCTCTTCGCCGGAGCAGGCGCCGTCGCCGGCACGGGGTGGATCAACAAGGACGATGCCTGGCTCGGCGCGGGACTCGGGTTGGCGCTGGAGTGCGTCGTCTTCCTCGTCCTCGACTTCTTCGCCGACGCGCGCGGCGCGAAGTACGAAGCGGCGCTGCTCGGCTTTGGGTCCTGAGCCAGGCTCAACCGCGGGTCAAAGGCCGAACGACGAGTCCCCGAAGCTGGGCAAGCAGTCCATCGACTTCCCGACGAACCTCCTCGTTTTCCAGCCCATGCACCTCCTCGAGATCCCGGAGGGCAATCGAGGCGGCGCTGTGCGCGGCCTTGAGCAGCTTCACCGAGGTCTGGATCGCCTGGTACCTGCGCAGCTCAACCGGGCTCATGCGCTCGCCGCCAGATCGTTCGGGTGATCATCGTCGTCTTCGTCCTCGTCGTTCGCGACCGGCGCGGGGCGCACCGGCGTCAGGCGCTCGGACAGCTGCGCCCAGGCCCGGTAAAGCACCGGCAACAGCACCATCGTCAGGCTGCAGGCGGAGAGCGTGCCGAAGACGATCACCACCGCCAGCGGCCGTTGGGTCTCGCTGCCCATGCTCCGGCTCAATGCCGCCGGCACCAGGCCCAGCGCCGCCAGCGAGGCGGTCATCAACACCGGCCTCAACCGGTCGCGGCAGCCATTGATGATCGCCTGGTCCAGCGCCTCACCAGCGTTGCGGCGCTCGACGATCGCGCTCGTCACCAGGACTCCGTTGAGCGCTGCCTGGCCGATCAACGCGATGAAGCCGACCGCCGCCGCGACCGACACCGGCATCCGGCCGATCATCAGGCCGAAGACGCCGCCCATCAGCGCGAACGGCACGTTCATCAACGTCACCACCGCCAGCGGCAGCGAGTCGAACGCCTTGAACAGCAGCAGCAGCGTCAGCAGCAGCGCGACGGGCACCACCATCAACAGCCGCTTCATCGCCCGTTCCTTGTTCTCGAATTCCCCGCCCCACTCGATGGTGATCCCGTCCTTCAAGGGCGCGTCGGCCTCGACCTTCGCCCGAGCCTCGGTGACGAAGCTGCCGAGGTCGCGGCCGCGCACGTTCATCCGGATCCCGATGTAGCGGCGGCCGTTCTCGCGGTTGATCGACGCCCGGCCGACGCCGGTGCTGACCTTCGCCAGGCCCTCGAGCGGCACCAGCGTCCCACCCTCGACCGGCACCCGCAGCTTCTTGATCTTCTCGATGTCGTCGCGCGAGCTCTTCGGCAGCCGGATCACCACGTCGAAGCGGCGCTCGCCTTCCCAATAGGTCGCCACCGGGGTGCCGCCCATCGCCGTCTGGAACACGTGCTGGAACTCGCCCAGGGCCATCCCGTAGCGGCCCAGCGCGACGCGGTCGGGGACGATCTGAATCTGCGGCACCTCGCCGCTCTTGACGATGCCCAGGTCGGCGTTGCCCTCGACCCTGCCGATCGCGTTCTTTACCGCCTCCGCCTGCTCCTGCAGCTGAACCAGGTCGTCGCCGTAGAGCTTCACCGCGATCTGCCCGAACTGACCGCTGATGCTCTCGTTGACGTTGTCGCGAATCGGCTGGCTGAAGTTCACCTCCAGTCCGGGGATCTCGTCGATGGTGTGGTGCAGCGCCCGGATCACATCCTCGAGCTCCGGCGTGTCCCTGGGCCACTGGCTCGCGGGCTTCAACTTGACGAAGAACTCGAGGTTGTTGGTGAGCGTGGCGTCGGTGCCGTCCTCGGGGCGGCCCAGCTGGGAGAGGATCCCGTCGACCTGGGGCGCGGCGGAGATCAGCTTCGTCAGGCGCGGCACCAGCTTTCGCCCCTCGCTCAGCGAGATGTTCGAGGGCAGCGTGAAGGTCATGTACAGCGCCCCCTCGTTGAGCTCGGGGAGGAACTCCGACCCCAGCGTCGGGACGATCAGCACCGTGCCGATCAGCGCCACCGTCGCCAGTGCGATCACCAGCTTGGGGAACTTTAGCGCGAACTTGAGCGTCGGCTCGTACGCGCGCGCCGCCCAGCGCAGCACCGGCGACTCCTTGTGGGGCACCGCCTTGCGGTAGGCGAACGAGGCCAGCACCGGCACCAACGTCACCGAGAAGAACAGCGCGCTCACCAGCGCCGCGACCACCGTGTTCGCCATCGGGGCGAAGATCCGGCCCTCGACGCGCTGGAGCATGAAGATCGGCAGGTAGGCGGCGATGATGATCAGCAGCGCGAACACCGTCGGTCGGATCACACTGATCGACGCCTTGCGGATCTTCTCGATCGGCGTCCCCTTCCCCTTCCCGCCGTGCACCGCCAGCCCGACGAGGATCGCCT
>JAYVRT010000904.1:0-3622 GCA_043776025.1 Archangiaceae bacterium
TGGTGCTCGGCGTCGACGTCAACGTCGCCGGCCTCTTGAGCAGCGGGGGAAAGTAGCCTTCAGAGAATCGTCTCGAGCCCGCGGTTGGCGAGCTGGTCAGCGCGCTCGTTGCCCGGGTGTCCGGCGTGACCCTTGACCCACTTCCACTCGACGGTGTGCTGGGCGACGACGGCGTCGAGCGCCTGCCAGAGATCGACGTTCTTCACCGGCTGCTTCGCCGCGGTCTTCCACCCGTTGCGCTTCCAGCCGTGGATCCACTTCGAGATCCCCTGCATCACGTAGGTCGAGTCGGTGTGAACCAACACTGCCTGCGGGCGATTGAGCGCCTTGAGCGCTTGAATCACCGCCATCAGCTCCATCCGGTTGTTGGTCGTCTCCCGCTCGCCGCCGCACAGCTCGCGCTCGGTCTCGCGCCAGATGAGCAGCGCGCCCCAGCCTCCCGGCCCCGGGTTTCCGCGGCACGCCCCGTCGGTGAAGATCGCCAGCTCGGTCGGCACGGTGAACTCAGCGCACCTTCGGCGGGGCGTGGCGCTTGCCCGGCGGGCGCGTCGGCGCTGCCCACGGCGTGCTCCGGGCGAACCGGTCGCGCGCCTGGAAGTCGTCGCAGACGCTCGGGCTGCAGGGGATTTGCGCGAACGACCGCGGCCGCGCGTCCATCGCCTCTTCGCGGAAGCTGCCCGGCGCCACCACCAGCGGCGCGAACGTGGGCGAGGTCCTCGGGAGGATCAGCGGCCTCGGATTCGGTACCAGCGTCCGCCCGCAGACTTCCAGGCGGGACCCCTTCGCCGGAGCGGAGAGCGACAGCGAGAGCGCGACGAGCACAGCAAGCACGGGTTCACCCTACCATTGGCGCCGCTTGAACTTCCTGCATGCACCGGGCGCGGCGCTGACTTAGATCGCGCCCATGGCCACGAACAACAACGTCCGCATCGAGAAAGACACCTTCGGTCCGATCGAAGTCCCGGCCGACCGGCTGTGGGGCGCGCAGACCCAGCGCAGCCTCCACCACTTCCACATCAGCACCGAGAAGATGCCGCCGGCGCTGCTGCACGCGCTGGTGCTGGCGAAGAAGGCCGCCGCCCGGGTCAACGCCGAGAACAAGTCGCTGCCGGGCGAGAAGGCGAAGGCGATCGAGCAGGCCGCCGACGAAGCGCTCTCCGGCAAGCTCGAGGGCGAGTTCCCGCTGTCCATCTGGCAGACCGGCAGCGGCACCCAGACGAACATGAACGTCAATGAGGTGCTCGCCAACCGCGCCTCCGAGCTGATGGGCGGCGAGCGGGGCGAGAAGCGCCTCATCCACCCCAACGACGACGTCAACAAGGGGCAGTCGAGCAACGACGTCTTCCCCACCGCGATGTCGATCGCCGCCGCCGACGCGGTGGTGAAGACGGTCATCCCCTCGCTGAAGCAGCTGCGCGACGCGCTCGAGACGAAGTCGAAGGCGTTCAAGGCGATCGTGAAGATCGGCCGCACCCACCTGCAGGACGCGACCCCGCTGACGCTCGGCCAGGAGTTCTCCGGCTACGTCGCCCAGCTGGCGCAGTCGCTCAAGCACGTCGAGGCGGCGCTGCCCCACCTGTACGAGCTCGCGCTCGGCGGGACCGCGGTCGGCACCGGCTTGAACGCGCCCAAGGGCTACGCCGAGCGGGTGGCGAAGGAGATCGCCACGCTCACCGCGCTGCCCTTCGTCACCGCGCCGAATAAGTTCGAGGCGCTCGCCGCCAACGACGCGGTGGTTCACGCGCACGGAGCGCTCAAGGGGCTGGCCGCCTCGCTGTTCAAGATCGCCAACGACATCCGCTGGCTGGCCTCGGGCCCGCGCTCGGGGCTGGGCGAGCTGACGATTCCGGAGAACGAGCCGGGCAGCAGCATCATGCCGGGCAAGGTCAACCCCACCCAGTGCGAGGCGCTGACGATGCTCTGCGCCCAGGTGATGGGCAACGACGTGGCGATCTCCATCGGCGGCGCGTCGGGCAACTTCGAGCTCAACGTCTACAAGCCGCTGCAGATTCACAACTTCCTCCAGTCGTGCCGGCTGCTCGCCGACGGGATGAACAGCTTCCGCGAGCACTGCATCGAGGGCACCGAGGCGAACCTCCCCCGCATTCAGGAGAACCTGGAGAAGAGCCTGATGCTCGTCACCGCGCTCAACCCGCACATCGGCTACGACAACGCGGCGAAGATCGCCAAGACCGCGCACAAGCAGGGCAAGACGCTGAAGCAGGTCGCGGTCGAGCTCGGGCTGGTGACCCCCGAGCAGTTCGACCAGTGGGTTCGCCCGGAGAAGATGGTCGGCGAGGGCTGAAAAACAAATGCAGCGCGCCGCCGCCGGCGCTAGGTGGTGGGGATGAAAACCATCCTTCGTCGTGCGACGGCAAAGTGGAACGGCAACGGACTCGAGGGCAAGGGCACGCTCTCGACCTTCAGCGGAGCGCTCGCGGACCGCCCCTATTCCACCCACGCGCGCTTCGGCGACGAGGCGGGCAGCGCGGGAACGAACCCCGAAGAGCTGATCGCCGCGGCGCACGCCGGCTGCTATGCGATGGCGCTGTCCTTCGGGCTCACCGGGGCCGGACACCCGCCGACGTCGCTCGAGGTCAAGGCCACGCTCAAGGCCGAGTCTCCCGACATCCACTGGTCGATCACCCAGGTGAAGCTCGAGCTGCGCGCTTCGGTGCCCGGCCTCGAGCTGGCGAAGTTCCTCGAGCTCGCGGAGCAGGCGAAGAAGAACTGCCCGGTCTCGAAGGTGCTCAAGGCCGAGATCATCCTCGACGCGAAGCTGGTCTGAGGTTGGCGGCGGGGGCTGCCCCCCGCCCGCCGGCCGTCACTTCACTTCTTTCGCCGGGACCTCTTCGACGATCGGCGTCATCTCGACGACGATGAACTCGACCCGGCGGTTCTGCTCGCGGGCCGCGTCGGTGTTCTCCTTCACCAGCGGCATCGACTTGCCGTAGCCCTTGACCTCGAGCCGGCCGGCGTCGACCTTGCGCTTGACCAGCGCGTCGAGCACCGACTTCGCCCGCTTCTCCGAAAGCGTCTGGTTCTGCGCGTCGGTGCCGACGTCGTCGGTGTGTCCCTCGATGCGGATCTTCTTCACCTGGGGGAACTTGTTGAGCACGCCGGCGACGTTGTCGAGCAGCCCGTCGGACTTGGGCAGGATGTTCGCCTTGTTGAACTCGAAGAAGATCTTCTCCGTCACTTGCACCTTCTCGCGGGTGATGAAGACCTTCGTCTCCTTCTCCGGGCAGCCGTCCTCGTCCTCGACGCCGTTGAACGTCTCCGGCTCGTTGGGGCACTTGTCCTTGAGGTCGGGGATGCCGTCCTTGTCGTTGTCCGGGTCCGGGCAGCCGTCCTCGTCCTCGAAGCCGTCCTTGTCCTCGGGCTCGTTGGGGCACTTGTCCTTGTCGTCGTTGATGCCGTCACCGTCCTTGTCGAGGATCGGGCAGCCCATGTTCTGCATCGGGCCCGCCTCGTTGGGACACTTGTCGGCCGCATCGAGGATGCCGTCGTTGTCGTTGTCGGGCTCGGGGCAGCCGTCTTCGTCCTGGAAGTTGTCGAAGTCTTCGGGCTGATCGATGCACTTGTCGACGTTGTCGAGAATGCCGTCGCCGTCGCGATCTTT
>JAYVRT010000905.1:0-3622 GCA_043776025.1 Archangiaceae bacterium
CTCGTACGCGTTGAGGCTCACCGCGCCCACCACCGGAGCGACCACCGTCCGCTCGCGGGTAATCACCGCCCGGCCGTAGAGCTCGGGCAGAGAGAACGCAGGCAGACCGGTCGAGGTCAGCACTGCAGTCGCGCTGTTCTCCGGGTAGAGCAGGCCTCGAGCGACCGCCAGCTCGCCCCCGGTGAGGCTGAAGTCGGTGAACTTCCAGCGGAAGACGCCGTCGCGGGTGTAGCTCATCACCAGCGTGGGGCTGCCGGGCACCAGCGGCGCGGGGCTGCTGATGGTGGGCGAGAAGCTGATGAAGAGGTCTCCGAGCGTGTCAGCGCCGAACCCATAAGGATGGGGGTGGTTGCAGACGCTGAGCATTGGGTCGACGACCTGCTCCGCGGTCACCATCGCCCCGCTCGCATCGAGGACGACAAGGAAATAGAGCCGGCAGCTGGTGGGCTTCGTCGGGTCTGCGGACTTGGGGTACGCCTCGAAGAGCGCCGCGAGCCGGTCGCTGCCCTGCACCGCCATCCGCGCCATGAAGAGCGACTGGGTGAGGGCAAGGAAGTCGGGCCGCGTGGCGCGCAAGTCGAAGGACCAGACGGTGGCCCCGGTGGAGAGGTCGAGCGCGGTCACCTTGCCGTTCACCGCCGCGGGGTAGTCGGCGCAGATCATCCGCCCGTTCCAGAGCATGCAGCGGCGCGCGGCTCCTTCGATCGCCACCTTCGCCTGTGGGGTGTTGATTCGCAGCTGGGGCGGCGCCTGGAAGAAGCCGCTGAGCGACACCGCGCCGTTGGGCTCGAGCACCAGGTCATGCAACTGGTCCGCGGCGATCCCCGCATCGGGGTCACCCGTCTGCGCCGAGTCGAAGCTCCACGAGGAGCTGAGCGTGACCGCTGGCGGCCGGTTGCAGGTGCTGCCGGCGCAGACCCCCTGGGCCTGGCAGGGAGAGGCTTCGGCGCAGATGTAGCCGTCGGGAGGGTCTCTCACCACGCAGTCGCCCAAGATGCAGACCTCGGCTGCGTCACAGGTCTGCAGCGGGCCACAGGCGGTCCCGTCAGCTGCCACGGCCTGCCCGCACCCTGTCGCCGGATTGCAGACACCGACCTGGCACCTCCCGTCACCTGGGCACGGCGGCGCCGGCAGGTGCTCACAGCCCATCACTGGGTTGCAGGTGTCGAGGGTGCAGGCGTTGCCGTCGTCACAGCTCTTCACGGTGCCGACGCAGCGGCCCGACTGGCAGGTGGCGTCGATGAGGCAGACGTTGATCGACTTGGCTGTCCCGTGGTTGCAGCTGACGCCGTCGGGCTCGGCCTGCTCGACACAGGCGCCCCGATCGAAGTCGAAGGTGACGCTGTGGCAGGAGTCGGCCCTGAGGCAGATTGGAACGTCGGCTCCGACGCCGACCAACTGTGTCTCCTGGCGGTCTGCCCCATCGGAGTCGACGGAGAGCACCGCGCGAAAAATCCCTGCGGCGTTGGGCTGGAAGTGCGCGGTGACCTCCAGGACCCCGCTGGGCGCTTCGGTCGGGAGGTTGTCGAGGGTGAAGGGGCCGTCGGGCAGCGTCCAGTGCAGGGGGAGCGTGCTTCTGCCGGTGTTCTGCAATCGCAGCGTCTGGGCAGGGGCGGAGCGGCCCAGGTAGGCAGCGCCGAAGGTAACCGGGGTGGGCGTGAGCCTCAGCTTCCCGGCCGTCGCCTGGAGCCCCTGCTCGCGACACCCTGCGAGCATCAGAATCGCGCTCAGCCAGCCGCTGCGCATCTGCCCTCCTCCACCCTCACCGACTCCGGTGAAATCCTGTCACCCTTGCGTGTAGGTCCACCAGTTCCTGCCAGAAGCGTGCGACCTCATTTCCTCAGCCCTTCCCCAGTGTCGACCCCAGGCCCAGGTGTTCATTCCCTGCCGGTGTCCGGCGCGAGCGCCAGCCTCCTGTCGACTGCTGAGTTAAATAGAGTCTTATTGAACAGTCGTAGAAGCAGTGCCTCAGAACTTGGGGAGAACCTCAAAAGGCTTGTGCTGTCTTGAGGTTACGGAAATTTCGGGTGTGGGTAAGGACCTGGGTCCTCAGCGGTTGCACACACCCACGCGAAAGCTGCGATTCTTTCCCACATGACCCGGCCGCAAGCGGGCATCTCTCCACAGTCAATTCACAACTGGTGCGCTAACCTCCGCCTCCTGATGCCGCGCCCGACAGCCGGTGCACCCGCGGGTGAGGAGCTGTACCGGGGGATGAAGATCGGCAAGTACGAGATTCTCACCCAGCTGACGTCGGGCGGCATGGCCGAGCTCTTTCTCGGCTTCACTGCGGGCCCGGGCGGTTTTCGGAAGTACGTCGTGGTGAAGCGAATCCTTCCGGACGCGAAGGACAATGACCAGTTCGTGAAGATGTTTCTCGACGAGGCGCGGATCACCGCCGCCTTCAACCACCCCAACATTGGGCAGGTGTTCGACCTGGGAGAAGACGGCGAAGGACTGTTTCTCGCGATGGAGTTCATCGCCGGGCAGAACCTGAACCAGGTCACCGCCGCGTGTGCCAAGCAGCGGGCGGTGTTGCCAATTGGCCTGTCGGCCTCGGTGGTGCACGACCTGGCGCTGGCGCTTCACTATGCCCATACGTTCACCGACCCGGCGGGCAAGCCCTTCCCCGTCATCCACCGCGACGTCGCCCAGAAGAACGTGATGGTGACCTACAGCGGGGTGGTGAAGCTGCTGGACTTCGGCATCGCCAAAGCCCGCGGAAGCCTCGGGCGGACCAACGTCGGCACCGTCAAGGGAACCACCGGCTACATGTCGCCGGAGCAGGTCAAGGGCGAGTCGCTCGACGGACGCAGTGACGTCTTCTCTCTGGGCGTCGTCCTCTGGGAGATGGTGACTGGGCGACGCCTCTTTGCCGGCGACACCGAGATCGACGAGATGAAGTTGATCCTCACCGGGCCGATCGCCAGGCCGACGGAGTTGGTGCCGATTATCCCCGAGACGCTCTCGGAAATCGTCCTCCGCGCCCTCGCCCGCGAGCGGTCCGACCGCTTCCCCACCGCCAAGGACCTCGCCCGCGCAATGCAGCTGGCCTGCCCCGAGCTGCTCTTCGACCAGGATCAGCGCGCCTCTTTCATGAACGAGATGTTCGGGGAGAAGGTGGCCGCGACCCAGGCGCTGCTCGAGGCCGCTGGCGGTGAGATGGAGAAGTCGGCGGTGATGAACGCCGTCAGCCTGTTGCGTGAGGACTCAGGCTCGAGCTTCCCCGAGCTCAACCCCGTCGGTTCCAAGTCGTCGGCCCCCGGCAACGTCAAGCGCAAGCGCGCGGTGCACCCCGCGCCCCCCAAGCGTCGGGCGACCCACGACGAGCTCGAGGCGAAGGTGGCGGAGCAGGCGGTGGCGATCGCCCGGCTCACCGGGCCCGACGCCGACCTCCCCCGGGTGCCGAAGACCAACCCCGAAGCCGAGGCGCCCAGCGGAGGCGGGTCGACGCTCAAGGGCAACCTCATCCTCCTCACGCTCGCCCTGCTGACCGCTGCCGGAGGGGTCGCCTTCTATAAGTTCGTCTGGACGGGGCAGTCGAGCACCGCTGACGTCCCAGACCCCTACACTGGCAACGCTCCCCTGCCCGGCCAGCTCGACCCCCACCCGATTCTTCCCC
>JAYVRT010000906.1:0-3619 GCA_043776025.1 Archangiaceae bacterium
CGCAGAGCACCGAGGTCACCTCGGGGTCGGCGAGGCACTCCATCACCACGCCCTGGCCCAGCATCCCGGTCGCACCGAAGACGATCGCTTTCATGGCACCCCACTCACGCAGTCGCCCGGCTTCAATCAACCGGGCGAGCGGCTACTGCTCGACGATGTTGAACTCGGTGCGGCGGTTCTCCGCCTTGCCGGCCTTCGTCATGTTCGAGGCGATCGGCTTGGTCTCACCGAAGCCGAGCGCCTCCATCCGCGCCGGGTCGACGCGGCGCTTGATCAGCGCCGACATCACCGCGTTGGCGCGGTTCTGCGAGAGGGTGAGGTTCGCCGCGTCGTTGCCGTCGGAATCGGTGTGGCCCTCGATGCGGATCTTCTTGATGCTCGGGGTGTCGTTGAGCGCCTGGCCGACCTCGTCGAGGATCTTTTCGCTCTCGGCGCCGATGATCTTCGCGCTGCCCGAGGCGAACTTGATCTGCTTCTTGATCTCGATCTTCTCCTTGGTCACCACCACCATCGAGTACTTCTTCGGGCAGCCCTTCTCTTCCCTCACCCCGAACTGATCCGGGCAGGCGTCTTCGCGGTCGACGATGCCGTCGCCGTCGCGGTCGCGATCGGGGCAGCCCTGGTTGTCGATCGGCCCGGGCTCGAGCGGGCACTTGTCGGTGGTGTCGGGGACGCCGTCCTGATCGTTGTCGAGATCCGGGCAGCCGTCCTCGTCCTGGAAGCCGTCCTTGTCCTCGGCCTCGTTGGGGCACTTGTCCTTGTCGTCGGGGATCCCGTCGCCGTCCTTGTCGGTGACCGGGCAGCCGAGGTTCTGAATCGGGCCGGCGACGTTGGGGCACTTGTCGGCGCCGTCGAGCAGGCCGTCGTTGTCATTGTCGACGTCGGGGCAGCCGTCCTGGTCCTCGAACCCGTCTTTGTCCTCGGGCTGATCGGGGCACTTGTCCTTGTCATCGGGGATGCCGTCCCCGTCGCGATCGAGCACCGGGCAGCCCTGGTTCTCGACCGGACCGAAGGTGGTCGGGCAGCGGTCGTCCTTGTCGAGGACCCCGTCGCCGTCCTTGTCGGTCTCCTCGATCTTCACGATCAGCTGGGGCTGTTCCTTGACCAGCACCTGCTTCGGGCCGCAGTCCTTGGAGAGGGCGAGCGCCTTCTTGCTCGCGACCTCGGCCTCCTTGATGTGCTCGGCGGCGCGGAACGAGGTCCCTTCGTCGAGCTCTCCCAGCGCGAACTCGAGGCTCGCCTCGGCCGTCGCCAGCTCGCGGGGTGCGCAGCGCATCGCGCCGCTGCGGCGGGCCCGTTCGAGGTCCACCTTGATCACTTCCGAGCTCGCGCGCACCTGAGCGCCGCTGACGCACCCGTCGGCGGCGAGCAACAACCCGAACAGCGCGAGTGAACGGGGACTCATCAGGGGTTGGCCGGCGGCTCGTCTTTGCGCACCGACTTCATCGCGACGTCGCGCGCCGAGGCCGCGAACTTCGCCGCCTTCTGGGCGTAGGTGACGGCCTGCTCGAAGTCCGAGTAGCCGACCTCTTCCCGCGCCTTGTGCAGGTAGAGGTTGGCGGAGGTCCACTCGTAGGGGGCGAGCTTGTCCGCCTGGGCGGTGCGCGCCGCCTCGAGCTGGACGTCGGCATCGATCAGGTAGGCGGTGGACTGCACCGGCCCACACGCGGTGAACCCGAGAAGCGAGGTGAGTGCCAACAGGCGCAGCCGCATGACCTGCTGAAAGCTCCCACGCTCGCCCATGTCGGTCAATTGATTGGCGGCATGGGAATCAGTAACTTCGGCTCATGGCTGCTCCCCCGTCGAAACCCACCGGCAGTGCCCCCTCCGCAGTCGGCGATCGTCCCCGTGCCCAGATCTCCTATGAGGGTGAGGACGAGTTCTCGTCGATGTCTCTGGACCCTGAGCGGAGGAAGAAGGCCGCCGTCGACCTCGAGCCCAGCAACCCCGGGCAGAGAAAAGAGATCAAGGTCGATGATCTGAAGCCGAAGAAGAGCTCGCTGCTCGGCTTCGTGAAGTCGATCTTCGAGCGCTAGAAGATGCCGGCAGGCCGGATCAAGACGTTCGAGGAGTTCTGGCCGTTCTACCTGGGAGAGCACAGCCTCCCGGTGACCCGCGGCTTTCATTACGTCGGCACCACGCTCGCCCTGGTGCAGCTCATCGTCGCCCTCGTCTCGATGACCTGGCAGCCGCTGCTGGGGGCGCTGTTCTCCGCCTATTTCTGCGCCTGGACCTCCCACTTCTTCATCGAGAAGAATCGGCCCGCGACGTTCGCGTATCCGCTGTGGAGCTTCGTCAGCGACTGGCGGATGTGGGCGCTGTGGCTGACGCGCCGGCTCGACGCCGAGCTCAAGCGCCACCAGATCGTCCCGAAGTCCGCCGGCGGCGTCCCCGTCAAAAGCTGATCGTCGTCCCCGCCCACAGCCCGTCCCTCGTCGGGACGATGCTCAGCTGCGCCGGCGAGTCGGGCGGCATGAGGAAGAACAACGCAACCCCGGCCGCGGCCAGCGCCGCGCCCCCCGCACCGAGCACGATGCTGGTGGTGCTGTTGAGATCGTTCTTCGTGTCGAGGGCGCGCGCCTGTGCCTGGCTCGCCGAGGCCTTGAGCCGGCCCTGCTCGTCGAGCAGCGCCGCGAGCGCCGCCCGGTCGCTGCCGCCCCAGAGGTAGTAACCCAGGCCCGAGCCGGCAGCGATCGCTCCCGCGCTGATCAACACCAGGCTCACGACCCGTGGGCCGAGGCCGCGCCCTGAAGCAGCCGCCTCCACCGCGGGCGCCGGCTCGACCGAGGCCGCCACCGCGACGGGCGGTTCGGCCTTCGGCGCCGAGGCGAGGGGGGCGTCGGCGGGAGGCGGCGCGGCGGGTGCGGGCGCCGGCCCGGTGGCGCCCAGCGTCGCCACCACCGCCCCGGTGGGCTTGCCAGTGAGGACGAAGCCAGCGAGTTCGACGAGCACCTCGCTGCGGCGCGGCCCGGAGAAGCGCACGCCCGCCTCGCGGACCTTGGCGCCCTTGTTCACCTCCAGCAGGGTGGCGTTGAGCCAGCCGGGCTCGTTGTTGCGGGCCTCGCTGCGCAGCACCACCACCGACTCGGCGCCCGCCAGCGCCGCGAGCCTCAGCGCGGTGTCGAGCAGCTGCGCCGACGGAGCGCTGACACACAGCGGCGCCTGGGGAGCCAATGCGCCCTCGAACTGCAGATCCACCTGCAGCGCCTCGTCCCGCCCGAGCTTCAGATCGCGGGTGAAGCTGAGGGCGTCGCCGCTGGCGAGGGCGAGCTGGTAGTCGCCCACCGGGTACTCGCCGGAGAACGGCGTCTTCCCCGCCGGGGCGCCGTCGACGAAGACCTCGGCCGCGCTTGGCTGGGAGGTGATCGTCAGCTTCACCTTCTTTGCTTTGACGACCTCCTTACGCAGGGCCTCGAACGCAGTGAGCACCGCGGGGGTGTAGTAGTCGGCGTCGAGCTTGAAGCCCGGCTCGATGCGCAGCACCCGCCGCTGGGCCTCGTTCGACTCGTTCTTCTTTCCCAGCGCCCTGTAGACGAGCGCCTCGAGCATCAAGGCGCGGGTGCGCAGGGCCCAGCCGTCGGCGCGAACCGAGAGGCGGGCGATCCCGGCCATCGCCTGA
>JAYVRT010000907.1:0-3615 GCA_043776025.1 Archangiaceae bacterium
GATGGCGCTGCTGCTGCGCGAGTGGCGCGAGCGAGGGCAGGTCGAGCTGCGCGAGGCCGCGACCGTCGAGGAGGCGGTGGAGACGGCGCGCCAATTTCACCGGGGGCGGCTGCAGACGGTGGTCTTCGGCGGCCCGAAGTCGAAGGCGGCTGGCGTCGACGCGGTGGTGAGCGCCTCCGGGCAGGGGCCGAGCTGGAGCCCCAGCGGCGGGGAAGAGCGCGCGAATCCGCCAGGCAGCGCCCTCGACGCCTGGGCCCACGTCTCGCGCGAGATCCTCGAGACGCTGCTCGGCGCGTGGTCGGCGCTGCGGCGTCAGGAAGTGGCGTCGAACGAGCCGCGCGCGCCGAGGCTGCTCACGCCGTGAGACTCCCGGCAATCGCGTGCGCCCCCACGCGGGTGAGGCGGCTCCACGAAATCCGCCAGGGGCTCACGGGCGGATGAAGCTGGAGCGCCACGTCGGAGGCCTCTCGCTGGCCCGCAAGCGCAACTACCTCACCGCGCGCGGCTGGGCCGAAGAGGCCGGGCTGTGGCGCAGCAGCCTTCCCGCCGTCGACCCGCTGCCAATGGCGAAGGCGATGCACCATCAGCTGACGCAGGACCTGGTGAAGGCGCTCGCGGCGTCGGGTTGGAAGATCCTCGGCTACTCGCCGCGCGGCTACGTGAAGCTCGAGGATCCGAAGGGCGACAAGCCGTGCTCGCTGCCGGCGGCGCTCCGGCGGCAGGCCCGCCGCGAGAAGCGCCTCGTCGGAGAGCTGACGTACAGCCTCTTCCTCGCCGCGTTGTTGTAGCGGGCGCCTTCAGGTCCCGCCCTGCGTTGTGCAACCCCGCGGTTACTTCTGGTTCTGCCAGGGCCCGGCGCCGGTCGCCCAGGCGTTGATCCACGCGCGCAGGTCGGTGCCGCCGTCAGGGCTCGGCGCCGGCGCCGAGACTCCGCCGTCCGCCAGCACCACCCCGTAGCGCTGGAGCATCACGTGCTCCTGGCCCGCCAGCCGGAAGTACTTCGAGTTGGCGTTGGCCTCGTACTGCGCCTCGAGCATCACCAGGTTGGAGGTGTAGGTCGCGAACGGCGGGTTCAACCAACTGGTGGTGTTCCCGCCCGAATAGAAGAAGCGGGTGATGACCGCGTCCTCGGAGAACGCGAGCAGGGCGACCCGCGCGGCCGGGGCGTCGTCGATCATGTACTCGATGATGTTCGGCATCCCCGCGTCGCAGTTGGCGCAGCCCGCAGGCAGCTGAAGGTTCCACTCCGTCTTCCAATCGCTGAAGTACGCCGGCTGCAGCATCGGGGCCGAGTCCGCCAGCAGGTGCACCGTCGCCTCGGGGAAGGCCAGCCGCACCCGCTTGAGGTTGAGCGAGGCGCCGAAGCCGCCGCCGCTGACGCCGGCGAGCCAGATCGTCTTCACCGAAGGATGCTTGGCGCGCAGCCAGGCGAGGTAGGCGTCGAGGTTGGTCGCTCCGGCGAAGTGGTGGGTCAGCGCCACCGGCTGGCTGAAGAGGTCGGCCTTCGTGTAGTAGGTCTGCGTCGCGTCGCCCGCGTGCAGGTCGCCGGTGCAGTAGCCGACGTAGACATAGCTGGCGTTGCGCAGCGGATTCTCCGCGCGCCGGTTGAACAGGAGCGACTGCTGGATGCTCGCGAGCTCGCCCGGAAACACGCCGCCGCCGTCGGAGGGGTAGGGGTTCGGGTGCGAGACGTTGACCGCGAGCGGCTTGGTCGCGCCTTCGGTGTCGACGAGGCAGACCGCGTCCTGGCCGTAGTTGCAGATCGGCCCCCACCGGAACAGCGAGGGGTGGCAGGTGCCGTTGTTCCAACAGGCGCCGCCGCCCTGGAGAAAGATGACCAATTCGTCCGCGGCGCCGGCGTTGTAGCCGATGCCCGCCTGCGCCCCGAGCGCGCACTTGCTGCCCGCGATGCCGATGAAGGTCCAGCCAGGGCCGGGCGGGGTGCCGCCGTCGCCCGCCGCCCCACCGCCCGCGCCTCCGCTTCCTCCCCCCGTCGCCGCGCCGCCGCTACCGCCGGAGCCGCCACCGCCGCCGCCGGTCGACGAGCCTCCGCCCGAGCCGCCGTTGCCCCCACCCGTCGTCGCGCCGCCCGCGGTTCCTCCCGCCGAGCCACCGCCGGCGCCGCCTGTCCCGGGGGTGCCGCACGCGAACAACGAAGCAACGAGAACGAGGGCGGGAAGCCGGACGGAGGTGCTCATGGACAGCTATGGACACTACCGAGGTCCAAAACGCAAAGGCCAGCCAACGGCAGGGTCACCCCGGGGCGTCGCGCATCACCTGGCCTGGCTGGGGCCGCGGTTGGCTCGCGAGCAACCGTTCCCACGCGAACGGGGTGAGGAACTGGCGGAAGTAGGTGAGCGGGAAGTTGGGCAGGTCGCTGACGCCGATCGCCGCGGGGTAGGCGCGATCGCGCGGCGAGAAGAACGAGCGGAACAGGTGGTCCCACAGGGCGATCATCAGCCCGTAGTTGGTGTTCGACTCGGAGATCACCGTCGAGTGGTGCCAGCGGTGGTTCCGCGGCGTCGCCATCAGGTAGTCGAGCCAGCCGGTGCGGTACGCGACGTTCGAGTGCTGCACCCAGCCGTGGATCATCGTGAAGACGCCGTAGACGAGGAACGCCTCCCGGGTGCAGCCGAGCAGAATCAGCGGCCCGACCTGGAAGACGGACTTGATGATCAACTCCAGCGCGTGGAAGCGGGTCGAGTTGAGCCAGTACACCTGCGGCGTCGCGTGGTGGGTCGCGTGGATCCGCCACCCGAGGCCGGTCTCGTGCGCGAGGCGGTGGAACCAGTAGGTGCCGAACTCGCCGATCGCCACCGCGAGCAGCAGCTGGGCGAGCACCGGCCAGCCCGACGGCCAGAGGTGGGTGCCGGCGAGCGCGGCGATCGTCCCCGCGGCGGCGAACACCATCAGGCGCACTACCCCTTGCGCGAGTGGGTTCACCACGAACCAGCACATCGCCAGGTGGGTCAGGTCGGTGCGCAGGTCGACTGCCGAGACCTTCTGCTCCGGCTGGGCGGCCATCTTCCGCTCGAGGAAGATCAGGATCGAGACGATCGGGACCGCGACCACCAGGAACAAGAGCACCTGCTGGACTTGCGCGCGGATCGGGTCGGTCGAGAGCGGAAAGCTCCTCAGCGCCGCCAACGAGACCACCACCGGCCAGCTGATCATCACCGGGTAGCCGAACCAGGCGACCCCTTTCTGCACCGTCGCATTCATCGGACGGATCGGTACGCAGTCCGCTCCCGGCGCTCTTGACCTGGGTCAAGGAACCGCGATCAACACCTGTCGCCGACGTGCACCGCGGTGCAGACGCGGTCCTCGCAGGTGAGCCGGTTCCTCAGCCACAGCAGGTTGGGCCCGCAGTCGCCCTTCGGCAGCGGCCGGCCGCGCAGTTTCTTCGGCCGGGCGATCGCCTTTCCACCCTCGTCGAGCCAGCACTGGGCGACGCTGTCACAGGGCACGCCCGCCCCGCCGTCCGGGGAAGCACTGAGGAACAACGCGAGGAGCACGCGGAGCATCGCTATTGGATGTTCTGGTCGAAGAGCTTCTGCTTGCGGACCTCGCCCCAGGTCAGCGTCCCCGGCTCGGGCACGTTGGCGGTGATCTGCC